>DFIB01000076.1 GCA_002371375.1 Mageeibacillus sp. UBA3708
GAATTTAACTTTTCACTTCAGTTCAGTTGTAACAGAAGGTTAACCCTCTTGCCAACTTGCTGACAATCAAGTATAATACATCCCGTCATTCGGGCGGTTAGCTCAGCTGGTTAGAGTATCTGCTTGACATGCAGGGGGTCGCTGGTTCGAGTCCAGTATCGCCCACCAGAATGTAAGTCACGCGTTTGAACAGAACGCGTGACTTTTTCTTTGATAGCACTTATAATAAATTTACAGCAAATATATACAATCTATGTGAGGTATTAATATGAAAGGCATTATCCTGGCAGCCGGCAAAGGCACAAGACTTCACCCGATCACTCTCCCTGTCTGCAAACCGCTTCTTCCGGTATATGACAAACCTCTGATCTATTATTCTATAGCAACGCTCATGCGCGCCGGCATCAGGGATATCCTTATCATAATACCTCCGGATGAACTCAAGTCTTTCGAGAGTCTTCTGGGCGACGGATCGAAGTACGGTGTCAATATCAGCTACAAGGAGCAGAAGGTACAGCGCGGAATTGCCGATGCATTCATTATCGGAGAGGAGTTCATCGGAGATGATTCCGTATGTCTTGCGCTCGGAGATAATATATTCTACGGACCTGCCTTCAGGCAGAAGCTCAGGGCAGCCGTCAAGGGACTCGCTGAAGGTGCCATTATCTTCGGCTATTACGTAAATGACCCCAGGCCATTCGGTGTTGTTGAGTTCGATAATAACGGAACGGCAATATCTATCGAGGAGAAGCCTTCCAATCCGAAGTCGAATTACATCGTGCCCGGTCTTTACTTCTACGATAACAGCGTAATCGAGATCGCTAAGAATGTTGAGCCTTCTGCACGCGGTGAGCTCGAGATAACATCTGTCAATAATGTATATCTGGATGCAGGCAAGCTCCACGTCATCACCCTTGAGAAGGAGTATTCATGGTTCGACGCCGGAACTGCTGACAGCCTCTATAATGCTGCAGGAGAGATCAGGTCGGCACAACGAAGCGGCAAGATGATCGGGTGTCTTGAAGAGATCGCAGTCCATAATCACTGGATCAATCTCGACGAGCTGGAGGAAGCTGCCGAGAAGATGAAGCAGACCCAGTACGGCAAGTACCTGTATGGTGTTCTTAACGAACTAAGAGACGAGGTCTGATTCTTTCTTTGCCCCCGACAGCTTCAGGTCGATAAGGAATGCAAGGATTCCGACGCCGACCATGGCGATCGACCCAATCCATAGCATGTAATATCCGTAACTGTACGATATAAGATCTCTGGTAAGCCTGCTCTCCCAGCTGGTATCGGCTGTTATATCCTTTGCAAAGAACAGTGCTCTATGGAGGGCGAGGAACGCACAAACACTGCCTATTCCGAAGAATGCGTAGAACTGCTTTACCACAGCCAGGAATATTGCCAACACTCCGGCAAGGAGTATCACAATTCCCCAGAACCTTGTTCCTTCATAGATACTCACGGTCTTTGAGTTGCTCATGAATCTGATCCTGACGTATGGCACAAACGCACCTGTTATAAATATCACTGAAGATATGATCCCAAGGATCTTAACGAGACGCTCACCCGGAGCCGGTTCGCGGATATCATAATCCTGACTGAGACTGCTGTTCGACAATGACATACATTACCACCTTCTGATCACATCATTATTGCCTTTTGATAATACAACATTTTATGATATCATCACATAAAAATATTTGAGGTTTTATTAGTGAATATACACACACAACTTACGCAAGTCCTCATCCTGGTTGCAGGGATGATCATTATACTGTCTTCTGCCAGGCATATATCCGGCAAACTATGCAAAGAATGGATATTCAGGCTGACACGCAATCTGATGTTCGTAGTATTTGCAGCAGCACTCATCTACCTGACATTCATTTACGGAGGAAGAGGCCGCCACGCCGGTATTGAGTTCGAATTCAAACCGAGCTTCTGGGAAGCAATCAAAAAATCTCATTACGGGGCCGTTGCTCACGCATCGCTTATGAATCTTCTGCTTTTTGTACCACTCGGTTATCTTCTTCCCCAGTTCAAAGAGATAAGGTTCACAAGAGAACTCAGGTGGTGGCAGACACTCATCATCGCATTTGCCGTCAGTCTGACGATCGAGTTACTTCAGTTAGTACTTCACAGAGGGACATTTCAGCTCGACGATCTCGTCCGCAACACCGAAGGAGGCGTCGTAGGATTTGTTCTCGCGAGACTTACGGGATGCAGAAGAGAATAGTTTACTTTGAGTTAAACCTGTTCTCTGCCCAGACTAAATACGATATCGAAGAATCGAATAAAAACGCATTATCACTCAATTCGACGATCAATTCCTCGATCGTGTTCGGTTTGTATCCGTATTCGCTCATCCCTTTCTCATACTTCTTAAGCTTGCCAAGTCTGAGTTCCTTAAGGAAAAGCTTGAAATCCTTGTTAGCCCGTGCCAGCTTATCTGCATATTTGCCTGCAGCACTGAAGTCAAACTTCTTAAAATACAGGATCGACAAAGGCAGCAGCATCTGAGTCTCATTAGCTTTATCGAACTTCGTGTGAAGAGCCAAAGCGTCCTCTTCCCTCTCCGTCAGAGCATAAAGATGCATAAGTATAAATCTGACACCGAGATTATCATTGGCACAAAGCCTTAACAGGTCCTCACATTCCGAGATAGCTTTACCGATCATGCCACATCTGACAAGCGCATCAACATAAGATCTTCTCATTCTCATGTAAGGCCTTGTCTCAATGACTAACCAGAACTCGCCTTCATATTCCTTGTCCATGTAGCCCTGCTTTGTCATGACTTCATTGCCGTGCTTAACAGCTCTATCCAGCTTCTTCACAAGATCGACAGAATCTGTCGCAGACAATTCGGCCACAAGCTGCTCCGCATCAAGATTATCGGGGTCAAGTTTTATTGCTTTACGGCCGAATTTAAGTGCCTCCTGAACGGTGCCGGCTCTTTGTGCCAGTTCCAGAAAATCATCAGATGTCTTCGCATTCTTCTCGGTAATCACTTCGCGCGGAGAATTGTTATAATCCTTCATGAATTCTGCGAGAAGACTGTTAATCTGTTCTTCAGACATATCCTCTCTCATGTTATTCTCTAAAAAGTTGCGGATATCCTTCATTGCGGAGTCGTTATTCATCATTCGGTATGGTCCTCCTTGTGAGCATATGCTGATATTGTATCATACAACGCGGGTGCACGGTCTTATCGAATCAAGTTCATCTGCGATCTCACTTCTCAAACGGCGTATATCAATGTCATTCTGGATATTAAGAAAATATAGTTCAGATACGCCAAAATACTTCGCCAGCCTTAATGAAGTATCTGCTGTGATCTTCCTTCTTCCATGCAGAATGTCCTGAATGCGTGACACAGGAACAAATATCCCCTGAGCCAGCTTATATGCTGACAATCCCAGTGGAATCATAAATTCTTTGCTTAGAATCTCACCAACTGAAGGTGCTTCAATAACCTTGTTCATATTGTCCTCACTTATGATAATCAACTATCTCAACATCATAATAATATGAATCATCAATCTTGAAGCATATTCGATATTGATCGTTGATCCTTATACTCCATTGTCCTTCCCTGTCACCACTAAGATGTTCAAGATGGTTTGCAGGAGGAATCCTCAGGTCATCTATACAAGCCGAATTATCTAACATTATCAGTTTCCGCAGTGCAACTCTCTGAATATTGACGGGGAGTTTGCACGAAAAGTCTTGAAAGTAGATCATCATCGTCTCTTTGTCTGCAAAACTCTTTATCCTGCCCATACTATACCTCTTATACGTGTATATGTCAATCGTGTATACAATACTAATCCCTGGTCAAACAATAAGAACTTTTGTTCTTATTGTACATCAAATTCAATCTTATAGCAAGATCACATGACATGTATAGTGGAATGTACACTTTATCAGTCCTTTCTGAACAAGAATGCGGTATGTTTATTAGGGTTAATTTTACTTATATCTATCAACTCATCAAATGATGTGAATTCCTTTCTTATAACGGAGCATTCATATGAGTAATCCAACTTTGGATATTCCTTGATCCTTCTTTCCACTTCTTCGTTCCATTCGTATAGAGATTTGCAACCTACATCCTTACATGTCTCCCATGTTTTCCACTTCAATGACGCCATAGCATCTGCCAGTCTATTGATCTGATCATTCTTATCATATGGAGAAGTAACCTTGATAGGAGATCCAAAACTGATATAACATTTCTTTGCTGTATATTCCATTATTACCGGTATTATCGGAACTTCGGCAGTCCCGGCAATATCAATTATCCCCCAATACAAGGGAAGAAGCGGTTTACTGGGAGTTAGATTCCATGTCCCTTCCGGGAAGATGACAACATTATTTCCGTTACGCAGCAGTTTAATCATCTCGGCGGATGCTTTCAAGGATAAATCGTGTTACCTTTGGTCATAAGTAATCACTCTATCTCCACAATCCCGTTCTCAGTAAACTCTATGATCTTATCACATATCTTAAGAGCTGCAGGACGGTGTGTGACTATGATTACAGTCTTATCGGTCATTGATCTCAGATTCTCGAGAAGAAGTCTCTCAGTATTCTCATCGAGTGCGGATGTTGCTTCATCCAACAGCAGAAATGGACGTTCAGAGAATACTGCACGTGCAATAGCCAGACGCTGCATCTGCCCTTCAGACAATCCGGTACCGCGTTCTCCGAGCAACGTATCGATACCATCTTCAAGCTCTCCTATAAATTCATCCGCACATGCGATCTTCAACGCGTGATCTATAGCTTCCTGATCAGATGACCTGCTCTTATCCGCAAAGCAGACGACATCTCTGATAGTTCCGGTCATAAGCAGATTGCCCTGAGGAACGTAAGCGAACATATTGCGCACGTTATTATCAGTTCCTCTCATATTTCCTGCGCCATCCTTTATATACAGCAAACCTTTATCCAGCTTATAGATCCCCATCAAGATCTTGAGCACGGTTGACTTGCCGCATCCGGAATGGCCGGTGAAAGCAACATACTGCCCTTTGCTGACTTCAAGGCTGATGCCTTCCAGAACAAGCGGCATATCCTCAGATTCGGAATAGTAAGTAAATTCCGCATCCTTAAGACCGATTGCAGTGAACCCTTTCCTGTACATATTCAGCACATCATCAAGCTTAACCTCACCCGTATCGTCAGATGAATATGACTCAATCTCCATTATTCTCTCTGCACTGGCCGTAACGGTGAAAATACGCGGAATGAGGCCCGTTATGTTCACGATAGGCCCCTGTAACTGATTTATCAGCTGTGTGATCGCCATTAGAGTACCATAAGAAATGGTACCTGCAAGGATTCCCCAGCCGCCGTAGAATATTCCGAGGAAATACATGCCGTTCATTGCAAGGCTGAATCCCGCATTGGTTGCAATTGAGAACCTGTTACGCCTCATCCTGATATTCTTATGTCTTGTTGTATGCTCATCACACTCTTCCAAAGCCTGTGCCTCGGCGGCAAATGAACGTATCATAATAAGGCTTGATATGTTCTCCTGCATGAAGATCCTTAACTTACCGTCAGCCTCCTGAACTTCTTTGTGGAGCTTCTTAAGTCTCTTGCGGAAAGCATAGGCTATAAGTCCCAGAACTGCGCCTGCAGGGGCCATAATAACAGCAATTCTCCAGTCGATCATGATTATCATGATAAGAGCGCATGTCATCCTGACGATCATACCGCAGAAAGAGGGAAGTATATCCACGACTCCGTTTGCAACCACCACGGCGTCATTTGTCATACGGTTGATCCATTCCCCGGAGTGAACACTTGTTACGCGCTCATAGTCCCTGCTTAATATATTGCCGAACAGGCGGCGTTTAAACTTGTTCTCTATAGTAGCCTTGGCAAGTTCGGAGAATCTGTTGATCATGACATATAACAGGATCTGCAGACAGATTAGAGAGAGTATATATACAATGCTCTGTATGAACCCGTTCTTATTGCCTCCTACGGCATTATCGACAATGTCTCGCATGAACAGGGCATAGAATACTCCCGTTCCTCCGTAAGCAGTCTGAAGAGCCATGATAAGGCCGACATATGCCCTGCTTCTCCCGGGAACGGAGAAGATCCATCTGACGGTACTGCCCGCAACCTTTGCCGAATCGGATCCTTTTGTCATCTGCGTAGTCCTGCCCTGCGCAAAAGTTTGCCTGCCAAACGTCTTGTTCTCATGTATACATACCTGACAGGAAATATAAAGTGCCAGAATCTTGAATATATCCTGTAGCCTGTATCTTCAACTGAGACTTCCTTTCCTTTACGTATCACCTTCGAAAGAACACCGATAATATCGCTGTCGCTGATTCCATACTCCTTGTTGAGGCAATTATCACCACGTATAACGTAATCAGATTTTCTCACTTTGATTATCCTGTGAAGTATATACCTGTGGCTGTTACCGAATCTGTACAGCGGAACATCGTACTTCTTCAGCCGTCCTCCGGGCTTGACTATTACTACAAGATCACGTCCTTGTTTGATCAGGGGCATCATACTTGTTCCATGATTGGAATAGATGAGCTTTCCTTCTTTCTCAAGCTCCTCTATCATGGTCGATTCAGTCATCCAGCGCTCCAACCTGCTTAAGAGATTCGATTACTTTGCAAACGTCTGCTCTTATCTTATCTTCAGGGGCATCATATTTGTCCATCATTGCTTTTACCACGGCGTCTTCGGTCGTATCCTCTGCCAACAGATCAATGATCGCACCCATTGTTTTGTTGCCTCTTACGAGACCTGAGAATGACTCATTTCCCGTGGGTATGAGCATTGTCTCGTCATCACTGTCATGCCTGATAAATGTACTTTTGATTTTCATTACTGATCATCCTTTCATTGCGTTATACGCGATCTCTGCCGCGCTAATATCCATATTACATTTCAGCTTATAAAACTTTACGCTTTTGGTCAATTCATCAATGAGTTCCAATGTCCTGACGAAAGCCTTCCTGTCAGCCGGTCTGTAAATCTGCTGCAGCAAAACCGGATACACACGATCTTTGTCGATCTCTTCTATCACGTTATCAGCTCCACGTTCCAGAACACATATTGCCTTGAGAGGAACACTTATGTTATTGCCGAGTCTGTGTTTGCCGTTGTAAGGTGTCCCGTGAACTATTGCTGCGCCGTCTTTGATATTTACAAGGGGCTTATCGTCGTTGACCATGACAGCTCTGTCTCCAAGAAGTTTGCGCCAGAGCGATGAATGAGTTGATTTGCCGGTACCGCTCTTTGCCGTGAACATATATGAGGCACCATCAACCGCCACAACAGAACCATGCATGAGAAACGTATTATAGAAGGGCATTTTCTCGGCTATCTGACGGTATACGGCAAGTTCTTCAAGATACTTGTCTCTATATAAGGTGGATCCGTCCGATCGTGATCTCTCGAATTCAATCTCATCTCTGCCGGTTACCACCTCAATGTCGGCAACATCTGTGTCATTTATGCGGTAGTCTTTACAATACTCATGTACATCCTCATATATTGAACTGACCTTTATGATCCTATCACCAATTCTGTAATAGCCGGTATACATCTGTCACGCTCCTACGGTCACTCATCAGCACGGATCATCTTCGTTCTGTCCGTCATCTTCATCATCTGTCTTGACGTCACTTATCTTCAGATGTTCAAGTTCATATACTGTATCAATTACCTTACACTCATAACACCAATCGTTGGTTACAGGACAAACTGATTTCCTTGTAGCAGTACATTCGGGCAGGAAGCAGCATTTACTGCACTTATCATCAAGATATACGCCTTTCCTGAGCTTCTCATAGAGTTCCTTATCAGTCACACCGTCAACCACATTACCCCAGTTATGGCCGGCCGGCAGATTCTCACAATTGGTGAATGAACCGTCAGGCATTATTATCACGGCACTGTCCATAGCATCATAGAAGCAATAGTTATATCTCATCCCGCCTCTTGGAATACGGGCGTCGATCAGCTTATCCTTGGGTGTTCCCGCCACAAGATCGTACAGATCCATTATCGACTGGTGAAGCGTAGTAATCGAATCCAGCTTCATCTCCTGGTGCAAAGGAGCAAGGTACATACGGACATTCTCATACTTGCCGAATCTCTCATATGCATCATCAAAAAACTCTTCCGCACCGCTGATGTTACTTCTGTCGAGATTGCATCTCATTACCACCCGGACTCCGCTGTCCGCAAGCCTTGCAATGTTATCCATAACAACGTCATAGGTAAATCTCTTATCAGGATATGCTTTGCGCAGTTCATAATCGGCTCTCTTGCCGTCGACCGATACCTGCGCCTTATTAAGATGCCAGACATTGACGGCCTCTTCCACCATTTCAGCACTAATAAGACTGCCGTTCGTTACGATGGCCGAAGCAAACTCCACTCCTTTGGAAGTGAGCCGGTTACATATATATGATATTATGTCACTCGCAACTGTCGGTTCTCCTCCGAACCACTCAAGTCTGATCTTGCCGTCAGTTTTTGTCTTAATGATATAGTCCACGACCCTGTCTGCTGTCTCATATGTCATCGTCTCCGGAACAAAGCCATATTCAAAACAGTAGGCACACCTGGCATTGCAGGCAGTGGTGGGAAGGATCGTATACTTGCTGAATCCCCTGTTCTTACCTGTCCTCATGATCCTGAGTATCGCCAATATATCGTTATAGTGATCCTTCTCAACGTAATTCTCACTGACTATGTACCTCTTATTCAGAAGCACATCAAATCCCATACTGCAGATCTTATCTGCAGGCTGAAGGCTATCCTTGAGCGATAAAAGAAGATCGTACTCTTTCTGTGTAAGTTCTATCACTTCACCCGTTATCGTATGCTTGGCAAAGCGCTTTTTACCGTTATCATGAAGGAAAACAAATCCTGACAGACGGCACATGCCTTCAACGTGCTTTTTGCTTATGACCTTCTCCAAATTTGCCATGCCGGGTCTTAAGATCATCATTTGCGTTTCTCTTCCCTCTCCATGATATATGAGAATATAAGGTAAGCAGTCTTGAGGGAATCGTGCCTTATCTTATCCTCTTCGATCGAGAAAATATCTCCCGTAATCACTTCAACACCGGTACTGTCGATTCCGTCGAGACTGACTACCGTCTTATTCTCCGTATCGAGATACCTCTTACGGATCCTCGGATCCACATCACCGCTGTTTGCAACGACCACATCGATCCTGCGGCCGTCGAGGTATGAATTGAGGACGTCAAGATGGTCTGCAACACTGTATCCGTCAGTCTCTCCGGGCTGTGTCACCAGATTGGATACATACATCAACGGGGCATCGGCCTCCCTGATTGCTTCAACCATCTCATCTGCAAGCAGGTGCGGAAGGATGCTTGTATACAGACTTCCGGGACTGAATATGATCAGGTCTGCCTCTTTGATCTTCTGCTTTATCTCATCACTTATGTGTACCGGCTTATCATAATGGAGACGTCCGATGTTCCTGATGTTAAGACTCACGTCCTCCTCACCGAAAAACTCGTCCTTTCCTCTCTTCGTCTCGCCGACAAGCTCCACCTTGTCTTCGGTGAGCGGCAACACTGTACCTTTGACCTTGAGGATCTTTGCCATGTACTTGGCCGCCTCAGTAAGGCTGCCCCTAGTATCTATCAGTGCCGCAAGCATTATATTCCTGACCGGGTGATTATAGAGCGTTCCCTCCTTGGAGAACCTGTATCTCAGAAGATCGACGAAAGCCTTATCCACATTGGCCATCGACAGCAATACTTTGCCAATGTCACCGACCGCCGGGATATCGAGTTCTTCTTTAAGCACACCGGTACTGCTACCGTTATCGCTTACCGCAACTACGGTAGTAACATCTATGGGAAAGAGCTTAAGCCCGGACAAAAGATTCGAGATGCCCGTTCCCCCACCGAAAACGACAACCTGACTCATAATCGCAAACGACCTCCAATATTTCTAGGCTCTATATTATATCAAGAAAAAGTTGTTTATAAAACCAAACAGTGATAGCATTAATCTATATCAGTGAGCGGAGGATGATTCCATGAATAATCATGACTATGATACATACACCGAACCTAAGTACAACAGATTGTTTGCAGTACTCGCCTACTTCGGAGTTCTGTGGATACTCGGTCTTGTGATCCATCCCGAAGCTGATGATCCTTTTGTAAAGGGGCATGTCAACAATGCGATAATCCTCACGATCCTGCAGACGCTCATGCCTTTTATCAATCTGATACCCATTCTCGGATGGCTTATCTATATCCTCTGGTGGATAGCTTTCATTGTCTTCTGGCTCGTATGCGTGATCATCGCCATCACGGGATCGTCTTTCGATATTCCGTTCCTTGGAGAGAAGTTCAGGTTTGCCAGATAAACGCATTCCTTCAGTTCCTAAGCTACTTATATTTTCTTTTGTGCATATTCCAGGAGCAATTCATGAACATATTGAAAGTGATGACTGTTGTATCCCTTCACCTTATATGAAGCCACCCCATGCGCATCAAGTCTCTCACACAAGTGACGGACTCCCTCCGTAGTGGAATCATTATCGCCATAGTATTCATCATAATCCTCGTCCTCTGCATCTCCATATGCAATAAACAACCAACCGTTGTACGTATTATTTCTATCAAAGAACCCGTATTCATTCTTATACTGCTCATAATCACTGACATCCGTAAAATAAGGTGTCCAAAAGGCGGGGCTGGCAATGACATATTCAGTAAACGGTCTATTCTCATAACGGTCATAATTAAATGCCGCATAGTGTGCAAAAACACCACCCTGAGAGTGCCCGAACAGTGTTGAAGCACTGTAATCAATCCGGTATTGCCCGCCAAGATAGGGCATCATGTTATCCGTAATAAAATCAAGGAATTCCTTTTTGTGATTGCAGAATATATTACCTCTTATCTCATTGTCCCATCCGTCAACATCATACTCAAATCCTATAGTGATCAGGTACTGAGGTTCCGCTTTTCCCTGAACCATAGAATCATATAGCGAAGTCACATCATCAAATCTCCACACGGCATCTGTCATTACAAGTGCGGGATATTGTTTACTGCTGTCATATGAAGGCGGCGTAGTCACATGCACTACAAAACCCAAATCAAGTTCTTCATCATACAAATGATACTCGTAAATGCTGTCTTTTATTGCTTCTACTGCGGCATCGTCCATTTCCCAGTAGTAACTCTCCTCATTCTGCATCCCTCTCAGATAGTAGAACTCCAAGTATTCATCGAGAAGCGTAGTATCAATCTCAACTGTCCTGCCTTCTATCACTGCATCGTACAGTTTGATCAAACAATCATATTCCTCATCGGCAGGATCCTTCGGATATCCGTTTGCAATAATATCATCATACTTTACCCTGAGCTTTACCTTCAGTTCATCATAATTATTGAATGATAATTCTTCGCCGGATGTATCACCTGTCTGCTGATCCATATTCATGAAAATCACAGTACCCGGTCCTCCGTCATAACCTGCCGGCGGAAGCGCATTAAACACAGGTTTCCCGTAAACGACCGCACCAATTCCCGGCACCAGGCATACCTCATCCTTAAGGCTCGTGAACTTCTCATCATCCTCAACTTCGCTGTTCATTTTGCTCTCCCACGGATGATCAAGGAGCATAAGATCAGTCTGCGACGCTCTTTGCAGTTCAGTTTGAGTCATATGGTTTGTGAGAAGCGTAAGCTGTTCGCCGTCCGCACCTGTCACATCGGTTTGGGGCGTAGTCGAGCATGAAGCTATCAATAATATTGCGCTCATCAACATTCCAATAATACGTTTGTTCATTTTGTTATTCTCAGACATTGGTATCTGTGTTCACCTTATCCGCCGAAGGAATGCCGGACCTTCCTGTATTTGTATGAGCCTATTACAAATCCCCTTGGATCGACTTTTTCCGCAAGTTCCGATGTCTTTATGAAGTCTTTTGTGATCTTTACGAGATACTGTTTCCCGCTCTTCTCAACCAGATAGCATTCCGGATTCTCTTTAGCATAATCGAGTCCCTGAACTACTCCCGGGGCAACGAGGAAATCAATGATGGCTTCGCCTCTCGACATCTTCTTAGTTCTTATCAGAGGATAGATCATGTCGGCGTCAGCAAACTTTGCAAGGCAAACGGCATCCTGTTTATTCCTGCACCTGCCTGTCTTCTCGTAATCAGCCAGGTTGACCGGTTCAGTCATCTCGCCAAATTCGGGAGACTCACCGTCATCCAGAAGGTGGTCAATACTGACGTTCAGTAGTTTTGACATAACCTTCAGGTTGCCTATATCGGGGATTCCCTTGTCTGTCTCCCACTTTGCCACCGCCGATCTTGATACGTTCATCTTCTCGGCAAACTGTTCCTGTGAAAGGCCGGCCTTTTTCCTTGCTTCTTTTATCTTCTCACCTATAGTCATACATTCACTCCCAATACAAACACCCATACTGCCATTCCGACACAGATAACAGTATACAACACCATCGGCACATTGATAAACCATTCTTTCGGGATGGGGATTCGCGGAAGTCTCTTTCTGTTTTTTATGATGAGCATAGCCAGAATAACTGCCGATACAATTCCCAGCCCCGTTTCTATCAACCGGCCGTATCCGCCATAGACCGGTAAATGCGGCAGCAGCACGGATAACGCGTTATTTGCGAAATGAAGGAGCATAGTGACCCATATTCTCCCTGTCTTCTCGTAAATATAACAGAAGATCATACCCATTCCGAAAGCAAATATTCCCTGAAGGAAATTCTGGTGCATCAGTCCGAAACATACCGATGACAGCAACGATGCCGGCCAAAAACCCTTTTTCTTTGTCAGTCCGAAGATGACTTTACGGAAGGCGAATTCCTCCATAACCGCCGGCATAACCGCTATGAAAAACAGGCCAAACCCTACAGGGATTACCTCGCCATCGGAAGGAACTGACAGCTTATTAGAAGTAGCTGTATCTATGGCAGAGATAACCAGATTCCACATGACGGTCACCGCAAAGCCTCCAAGAATGACCTTAAGATCGACCTTCGTCACGCAGGTTCTCGCAAATTCCTTGCGTCTTTTAAGGTAGAATATTCCGAAGATAACAACATTTGCCAGCAAACTGCCGATGCATGAGCCGATGATCGTCGCCCTACTGCCGACGTCCGTGATAATTCCTATGAATGCCGTCACAAAGACAGCGCTCTGAAAGAATAGTTGTCCGAGAAGAAGGAGCCAGCCTATCTTTTTAACATCTTTTTCCATTACTGTTCCTCCAGACCATACATCCTTATTGCTTCTTCAAGAAGCAGGCCGAGTTTTGTGTTCTTATCTTCTTCGAGCATCCAATCGCCTGACTCCTCAGCCAACAAACCATCAACACCATAGACAGCCGAATAAGCACTCTTCATCTCATTGTCAATGAGTGAGACAGTTATCATCGGATCGGAATAGAACTTGCCATTATCATTGAGTTTCTCGGTCTTACCGTAGGAGATCATTAGCTGATATGGGACTTCCTTAAACCCGTTGATTGATTGTGAATCATAATTGACTATGCTGACACACCCTGATTCTTCCTCTTCTTCCTCATAATCCGGATCAAGATAATATGTCTTCCCGAAATCATACTTTTTAAGTGCGGCATTCACCCTGTCCCAGTTACAATTTACAGTTACCTGCTCCGTCACGGTGGTTTCCGTCTTAGCAGAACATCCGGCAGCTGCCGATACCCCGAGACTCATTATGATGATAAGACCTGCGATGATTTTCTTAATCTTCCTGTTCATTATTGATACTTCCTTTCTGTTTGACCGGGCTTACACTGCCCTTTGACCCTATCATGCTTCAAAGGTGTGTCCAAATGCCATACACTGCCTGTGACACGGGTGTTACGCTCCGTGACACACCCGGGTTTTCTGCATTGCTTTTTTGATGAATATGTAGAAAAAAGATTTCTTTGGTTACGGTATTAATTTACTATGGTAAAATTAATAATTATTTATGTGGAGGCAGTTTTTATGAAGGATTTTACAAGAGTATTTAGTTTTGCACTAAGTATTACTGTCGCCGTCTCAATGGCATCGGGAGTAATTGTCCCACAGCCTGTACTTGCAGATGAGACTGTAGCTCTCTTGGATGAGAGTTTTGAGAAGGGATCATTGCCTGAAGGCTGGTCTGTTTCAGATGAGGGAGGATTCTATGCCTGGGGGATCGGCAAAGGATGTTTTGGCCCGAATAGTGTAGATAAAGGTCATACCGGCAACAACAACGCCAAAGTGGGCGGTCAGAAGGATGGACACAATGATCATGACATTATAACGAAGACCATAGATCTCTCTGATTGTGATTCGGCAACCCTGAGTTACTGGTATGCCAACAAAGCCCAGCTCATAGAAACAGTAGGTGGTGTAGAACATTATGATGTGCCCGATCAGATGTATGTCTATTACAGCATCGACGGCTCAACATGGACTCAGCTGGCACATCACGAAGGCGAATATCTGAAATGGACTAACAATACCATTACTCTTCCCGACGGTGCTTTGTCTGATAACGTCAGGTTCAAGTTTATGGTACATGGTACTGATGGAGGATGGGGTTATGCTCTCGACGATGTTGCAGTATCAGCCGATTACTCACACACCCATTCTTTCGAGTATTCCGCTTCCGGTGATACTGTTACTGCAACCTGTACAGGTGCGCATGTTTGCACCCTGACGGATAGCAAGGTCGAACTGTCAATTGTAAAGCCGGAATTGGAAACATTCGGTGAGAGTGGAGATTCTTCTGCGACACTTTCCGGCACTGACGCCTTCAACAGCGCAACAGGACTTAATGTATCGGCTTCAGATATCAAATATACAGGCAGAGGTGACACTGAATATAGTGAGAGCAGCACGGCTCCGACAGCTACAGGAACTTATACAGCAAAGATCACAATTGAAGGACAGACTGCGTCAGTTGATTACTCTATCGCCCCTATTTACTATTCTTTCGTCGGTGATGGTGACTTGACACACACATTAACAACAGACTCTACATTGGCATTTACGGCAAAACGTAATATCAGTGATGAGAAAACGATTGAGAAGTTCGAAGGAATACTGATAGATGGGGAGAAAGCTCCTGATGATGCTTATACTGCCAAGAGCGGTAGCATAGTTGTCACATTAAGTGCAAAATATCTCAACACTTTGTCTGTTGGAGAACATACGATCTCTCTGTTATTCAGTGATGCAGATGCAATCGAGACAACATTCACTATTAAGAAGGCACCTGAGCAATCTCCTCAGACGGGAGATTCAGCAAGTTCAGTGATTCTGCTTCTTGCCGCTATGATGCTTACTGCGGGCGTGGCTATGACCTGCAAGGCATTCAGGAAGAAAGAGGCATAAGACACAAGATTGGAGATATACCATGGCAACGAGAGCAGCACTTTTTATAGCAGACGGATCAGAAGAAGTTGAGGCAATCACACCGGTTGATATCCTGCGCAGGGCAAAGATCGACGTTGATGTAGTATCGATAATGGAGAGCAAGAGAATCACTGCCTCCAGAGGAGTCGTTATCGAGGCTGATAAACTCCTTGATGAGATCAGCTTTGACGATTACGATATGCTCATTCTCCCCGGAGGGATCAAAGGCACAAATAACCTCAAGGAATGTGGTGTTCTTAAAGAGCAACTTGTCAGGTTCAAAAACGAAGGAAAAGGGATCGCCGCAATCTGTGCAGCACCTACTGTTTTCGGTGAGCTGGGGCTTTTGGCAGGGAACAACGCGACGTGCAATCCCGGCTTCTGGAACGAGCTCAATATGTGCGGCGCCCTTGTCGATGATGACAGCAAAGTCGTGACATGCGGCAATATAATCACGAGTCAGGCGATGGGCACTTCAGTTGACTTCGGTCTGGCAATCGTGGCGTATCTGGCAGGTCAGGAAGAGGCTGATAAGCTCAAAGCAAATATCAGGTTCTGATTAAGATCTGATGCTTGAACAATAATTTGGGCAGTTGTGATGCGTACAGCTTACCGTAAGCATCTGCGGCTTCTTCACGGGTGTGCGGTTCTCCGTTCAACGGGAATTCCAATAGAATGTAATCCACACCGAAGACGCTGGCTTGAACGCCTGTTCTGACGGCCCCGCACTTGAGATAGAATTCCAGCCTCTTCAGTCGTACTGTTGAATCCTTTACTGGCGAATGTAACGGGTCTTCCACTTCAATGAGCATGATATCGCATCTTGAGCGGATTGCCGAGGTTCCGAGACGCGACAGGAATTCCGTCCCGAGGCCCTGTCCCCGTCTGCCCCGCACAACTGCATAATAATCGAGCAGACACGTCCTGTCATCAAAGACAAAAAAGGCGTAGCCGGCCATCTCCCCGCCGTCATAAGCACCGATGCACAAATAGTCGCCGCGCCTATACGACCTCAATATAACACCAAGCGGCTTAAGCTCATCCGCAGGAAAATCCGCCTTCAAGTGTTCCTTGTATGTCTGTTTGATCTCATCAATGCTCAATTCTCTGATAATCATGCATTAATGATACACAAAAAGTTGAATAATTTGGCGTAATCATATACAATATCACGAGCATGGAGACGTATCGAAGTGGTCATAACGGGGCGCACTCGAAATGCGTTGATCCCTAACGGGATCCGTGGGTTCGAATCCCACCGTCTCCGCCACAGGATGCCTGTAAACATTGCGTTTGCGGGCATTTTCATTTTCCGAGGAAAAAGCCAATCTCACCGAAATTATTAAAAGGCTCACAAGGCTCATTTTCTTCAGAATTCCTCGAGATCCTTGTGTTTATTGGCTTTCCAAGGACTCGAGAAGTCTGAATCAGGAAGACTTAAATGTCGCTCCAAAGTCATTGAAGACGATATCTTTGCTGAGAAAAGTATTCCTCACCCAAGCGACAGAGCGTTCAAGTTGTTTGAGGGCACTTATATTTGTCCTGATGACGACCATCAATATGTATCACTTTATAGGAAAGATGGACAGATTTATCTTGAAGTCAGATCAGCGAGCGGAACTGATGTCGAAGATAATCTTTGGAATTCTTTGGTATATAGTTATTCCGCAGACAAGACTCGGATACAGAACATGGGAACTTCAGTAGTTTACAACAAGCAGATGGGCGAAACCGCAGAGAATACGGTTGAAACCGACGAACAAGCAACAAAGGGTGTCAATTTGGGGAAAGTTATCGAATAGAGATAATTTTCCCCAAATACAGAAACATAACTTGTTTATATCTGGTGAAAGTACTATAATCGCAATAATAGAACATACCGCTTTTGCTGGTGAGGATCATTATGAAAATTATTAGTAGAAAAGAAGAGAAAAAAGAGCTTGAATACTGTGAAAGGTCGAAGAAGTCAGAACTCATCTGCGTCTATGGGAGACGAAGAGTCGGAAAGACCTTTCTGGTAGAACAAACCTTTAGAGAGTTTGCTTTCAGAGCCGTAGGCTTGGAAAAAGGCACGGCAAAGCAACAACTGAAATCGTTCGGACAAAGGCTCATCGATTACGGCGATGATATAAAGAGTGCCCCCAAAGATTGGTTTGAAGCATTTTCGAGATTGGATAAAGTATTATCCAAGGATTCGGTACGCCGTTCACCAAACGGAAAAAAGATCGTATTTCTTGACGAGTTCCCGTGGTTTGCAACAAAACGGTCGGACTTCCTTGTTGCCTTTGAGGATTTTTGGAATCGCAGGGGAACTTTGGATGGAGACCTTGTTTTTATAATATGCGGTTCGGCAACTTCGTGGATCATAAAGAATGTAATAAAAGATACCGGAAATATGTTTCAGCGGGTCACAAAGAAGGTTTTTATAGAACCGTTTACTCTAGCCGAAACAGAAGCATTCTTTAAAGACAGAGAATTTGATTGGTCCAGGGAACAGATAGCCGAATGTCAGATGATTTTTGGAGGGCTTCCCTTTTTCTTTGATCTGATGAATCCATCTCACAGTCTTAACCAGAACATAAACAGATTGTTGTTCAATAAAGATGCACTTTACAGGGATGAAACGAGAAGATTGCTGGAGGCAACGCTCAGTGAATCACCTGTATATGATCAGATCCTGTCAAAGCTGGCATTTGCAAAGTACGGGATAAAGAAGTCCAAGTTGCAGGAAGAAATCGGCGCTTCCAATGGAACATACGGTAGAGCGATACAGGATCTTGTAGATTGCGGATATATAATCGAGTACAAGAAAAAATACGAAGAATACAACCCACTTTATATCCAGATTATGGATCCTTTTTTGCTGTTTCATTATCATTATCTGTCGAAAGGAAGACAGAATGACAGCTATGAGGATCTGATAAGCGACATAGGAAGATATGATAACTGGCGGGGTCAGGCTTTTGAGATATTGTGTTTTAACAACACGCACAACATAAAGGCATCATTAGGGATCAGAGGTGTTAAGACTGAAGTGTATCCTTGGTATAATTCTGAGGACAATAAGAATGAGCGTGCTCAGATAGACATGGTGATCGAAAGGGCTGACAATATCACAAACCTGTGTGAAATCAAATATACCAATAGACCTTTTGAGGTTGACGCCTCTTATGAACAGCAACTTTTAAGGAAACGGGATGTTTTCAAGGCAAAAACGGGAACATCACAGGCGTTGAAGATAATTATGATTTCCGCAAAAGGACTATCCGGAACGGCATATACTTCTTTTATATCTGACGTGATAACCCTTGATGATCTGTTTGAGGGATAGCTTTGTATATTGTCAGCTGAACACATTGCATAGTATAGGAAATCAGGATAACGGATGGATCAAGGAAGAACTGTACGTTGACAGGCTGATCGAGGTTATAAGGGCATGCGTTAATTACTACAATGAGAAGCGACCATCTTATGACATTGGTTACGATACACCGGATAACTACTATAAAAGATATATTCACGGAGAGTTGGAACACAAAGATACATTTTCGAAGAGAGTCTTAAGTCCTGAACCGAAGTTCGTTAAGAAC
>DFIB01000042.1 GCA_002371375.1 Mageeibacillus sp. UBA3708
TCTATCAGCCACTTACACAGAGCACAACTCAGAATACCGGACTGACTATTCGCTTCTCCGGATACAAGCCACTCAAGTAACCCCCGGGTCAAGCCCGGAACTACTTTGAGCACGAGCGGGCATGCGCACAAAAAATATTGCACACACTAATCCCCGCGAAGTGCGACTGAGTTCCGGGACAGCGGCATTGCGCGTCTTATACTATCTTCTTCACCCACTTATACTTTTTATAATGCATATACACGGCAGGGAGCTTTATTATCTCGTCCAGGTTAAGCACAAAATAAGTTACAAGCACCGGCAGATTGAACACAAAGGCACAGAGCGCGCCTGCCGGCACGATAAAGCACCACATGGTGATCCCGTCGCAGAGCATTCCGAATTTGGTGTCGCCGCCTGCGGAGAATATCCCGCCTATGGTCGTCGTGTTGATGGATCTTCCCATAATGTAATAGACGCACATGACCATCATCCACACGAGGTAGTGAGATGACTGCTCATTGAGGTCGACGATGGCAAGGACGCCGGGTATCATCAGAACTGCCATGAGGCCTGCTACGAGGCCGCTTATGATCGCTATCCTGCAGAGACGGGCGCCGTAGACTTTCGCTCTTTCCAGGTTGCCTGCGCCAAGGTCATTACCGACGAGGATTCCGCCGCCGGCACCCAGTGCCCAGCCGAATCCGGAGATCAGATCCTTGACCACGGCAACGACAGCATTTGCCGCCACGACATCGGAGCCCATATGACCGATTATGACAGTTATCATGTTGAAGCCGAGCCCCCAGCTCATGGAGTTGGCGAAGATCGGGATTGAATATTTGAAGAATGTTTTCGTTATTCTGCGCGACGGCCTTATGAGGTATTTGATCCTGAGCCTTATGACGCACTTAATCGTGGCTGTAATCAACGTGATTATCATGGCAATGAAGCATGCGATCGCAGTACCCAGGGCTGCGCCGTTCGCGCCCATCGGTTCGAGGCCGAACAGGCCGTAGATGAAGATCGCGTTCAAGACGATATTGGTGAATACCATAATGCCGCTGATGAGGGTGGTCGCCTTGATCATGCCGGAGTTTTTCATGATGATCTGGACCACCTGTGTAATGCCGTCAAAAAGGTATGAGAACGACACGATCCTCAGGTAGTCCATGCCGATACCGATGAGAACAGGATCGTTCGTGTACATCCGCATAACGACCTGAGGAGCGAAGCACGATACGCCGAAGAATGCCAGATTGATAGGCACCGACAGAAGAAGGACGAGGCCGAAGAGTCTCTCCATGGAATCGTGGTCCTTGTCGCCCCAGAGCTGGGCTGCATAAAGGCTCGTCCCCTGCACCGTCGCGGACAGGAACAGGTTGAAGATGAAGAAGAACTGACCTGCAAGGGATATCGCGCTCATCTCGTTCTGACCGACTATTCCGAGCATGATGATATCCGATACCGGCAGGAGCGAGAACATGAAGTTCTGCAACGTTATCGGTATGACTATCCTTATGAGCTTCTCTCGAAAGTCTCTCTTGTCGGCGAGTGCGATCATGATATCGGATCCTTGGACGGCTTGCCGGCCTGCCTCGGGTATCTCTTAGGGGTCTCCTTGACCTTGCGGATGACTATTATCGTCCTCTCCATGTCGGTTCCGGGAAGCGTGAACTCTCTGACTTCCTCCGTCCTGCCTCCGAGGATCCTGATCGCTTTCTCCGCGCTCTCGAGTTCTTCCTCGAGTTTGCCCTTCATCGCAATGAAACACCCGCCCTTCCTCACGAAAGGAAGGCAATACTCACACAGAACGGGAAGACCCGCCACTGCTCTTGCGGTCGCGATGTCAAACTTCTCTCTGTACCTTATATCATTGCCGGCATCCTCTGCCCTGGCATGAATATAATGCACGTCCTCCAGCTTCAGTTCGGCTGCTACTTCCTCCAGGAATTTGAGCCTCTTGGCGAGCGAATCCAGAAGCGTCAGATCGAGGTCTCTCTTGTTGATCTTCAGTGGAATCCCGGGGAATCCGGCCCCTGTCCCCACATCGATCAGGGACACTTTGCCGCTCTTGCTGCCAGCCTGCTCTTTATTGATAAACGAAGCGATCGTAAGTGAGTCGATGAAATGCTTCATGGCGATGCCTTCATCATCAGTTATCGCAGTAAGATTCATCACCTTATTCTTCTCTTTGAGCATATCCGCATACTTAAGGAGATCTCTGATCGTCTCTGCAGACAGCGGTACAGATATCTCTCCTTCGCTTTCCTTGAGGATATCTTCTATCTCCCTGTCTGTCTTGATTCCGGAAGCTGACAGATCGAGTGTCTTGGGTAGACTCGCGCGTAGCTTGGCAATATCCGCCTTTGTAAGCCTCTTGGGATGTATCGTCTTGCCGCCTTTATTGTCCATTACCATTGTCTCTCTTCATTCTCTTGTGCTGTTCGAGGTATACCATCAGAACTTCGCAGTCTGCAGGTGACACGCCCGATATCCTCGAAGCCCTTCCCACATTCTCGGGCCTGATCTGATCCAGCTTCTGCGTTGCCTCTATCCTCAATCCTCTGACGTCGGAATAGTTGATATCGTCAGGTATCACGATCGACTCGAGCTTGCTGAATCTCTCTATCTTCTCAAGCTCGAGCTTGAGGTATCCTTCATATTTGAGATCGGTCTCGACCAGTCTCTTTACTGCCTCATCAAGAGGCTGACGCTCACTGTCCAGAGGCGCAATTATATCATAAGTTACACCGGGACGCTTGATAAGATCCGCCAGCGACACACCTGACTTCGGCATCTCGGTATTGCACGAATCAAGGATTTCCCTCATCGTGCCGGACGGACCGATATGAGTCCTCCTGAGACGTTCTTTCTCGTCTTCGCACGATCTCATCTTGGCGAGGAAACGTGAATATCTCTCATCACTTATCAACCCTATATCATGCCCCATAGGAGTGAGCCTGGCATCGGCATTATCCTGTCTGAGGAACAGTCTGTACTCTGCTCTCGATGTCATCATCCTGTACGGCTCGTTCGTTCCCTTGGTTACCAGATCGTCAATGAGTACACCTATATATCCCTGAGATCTGTTGATGATAACCGGAGACCTTCCAAGGACCTTCAAAGCAGCGTTGATGCCTGCGACTATACCCTGTCCTGCCGCCTCCTCATAACCGGATGAACCGTTGATCTGGCCGGCTGTATAGAGTCCTGACACTATCTTGGACTCCAGCGTCGGCTTCAGAGTGGTCGGTTCGATCAGATCATATTCTATGGCGTAGGCACTCCTTTGTATCACTGCATTCTCAAGACCGGGAAGCGATCTTACCATCCTTACCTGAACCTCTTCGGGAAGGCTCGTGGAGAAGCCCTGAAGGTACATCTCGTTCGTATCTCTTCCCATTGGCTCAACGAAAATCTGGTGTCTCTCCTTATCAGCGAATCTCGCGAACTTATCCTCTATCGAGGGGCAGTATCTCGGCCCGATTCCCTTGATCACGCCGCTGTACAGGGGCGACCTGTCCATATTGTCCCTGATAACCTGCCTCGTCTCATCAGTCGTCCACACGGACCAGCACGGTATCTGGTCTTCAACGGGCTTTATCCCGTTCATCTCGTTATCGTATGAGAATGGCGGGCAGTCTGTCTCACCGTCCTGTCTTGTCATCTTCGTCAGGTCGATGCTTCTGCTGTTGACTCTGACGGGCGTACCTGTCTTGAATCTCAATATCGGTATTCCCAGCTCCCTGAGAGAATCTGACAGTCCCTCCGATCTCGGCAGTCCGTCCGGTCCCGAATTTACTATCACTTCACCCCTTATCGTCCTTGACTGCATATACGTTCCCGAGCAGATAACAACTGCTTTGGCGCTGTATATCCCGCGCCCTTCGGTCATTACTCCGGCAACGTCCCTGCACGAATCACCGGTAAGCAGTTCTGTAATATGCGCCTGCCTTATATCCAGCCCAGGAAGCTCTTCCAGGGTATGCTTCATCACCACGGAATATCTGCTCCTGTCCATCTGTGCTCTCGGCGAGTAGACTGCAGGACCCTTGGACCTGTTGAGCATCCTCATCTGTATGGCGCACTCATCGGCAACCTTGCCCATTATGCCGCCTAAAGCATCTATCTCCCTGACTATCTGGCCTTTGGCCGTACCGCCTATACTCGGGTTGCACGGCAGGTTCGCCAGACTGTCGAGATGAAGCGTGAACAATATGGTCTTAAGGCCGAGCTTTGCCGCTGCGTATGCCGCCTCGCATCCCGCGTGACCTGCACCAACGACGGCAACATCATACCCGCCTGCCATATAACTGTGATCCAATTTCAGCGCTTCTTCAAATCTCATATCACTTGCCTATACAAAACCTGTCGAAAATAGTCTTCGCCAGATCCGCCGATACCGTCTTGCCCGATATCTCTCCCGTCAAGTCGAGCGCAGCTCTCGCTATGGAGGACACGACATCAAGCCCTGCCTGCGCATCAAGCGCCTCCCTTGCCTCCTTAAGCCTTGCCAGTGCGCCGCTCAATGCATCATAGTGACGCCTTGCAGTCAATACCACACCGCCCATGCCTGATCCGGACCTGTCATAATGATCCTTAATCGCCTGTCTGACTTTATCAACATTATCACCCTTAGCGGCAGAAATCGGGATGAATCCGGCAACGCCGTACCCCGAAGCAATATCACGTATCTTCGCCTCATCAGGATTAACTCCCAGGTCTGACTTATTGAACAGGACTACCGTCTCCGCGTGTGATGGAGCCATGCTCATAATGTCATGTATCTGTTCCTTTGCTTCCTGAACGGTCGTATCCGGCGACACCAGATAGAAGATTATATCCGACCTTACGTATTCATTTCTGGCACGCTCGACGCCAAGGGCTTCGATCCTGTCGTTTGTCCTCCTGATACCTGCCGTATCGGTAAGAATAACAGGTATTCCGCACACTTCGGTTACGACCTCGATCGTATCCGTAGTCGTTCCGGATATATCAGTCACTATCGACCTCTCATAACCTGCGATCATGTTGAGGAGTGTGCTCTTGCCGCTGTTCGGGATTCCTGTGAAGGAGGCCCTGAGCTTCTCTGTCAGCATCCTTCCCTGCCTGAATGTGGAGGTCAGGTCACGAAGCTTTGCAATTGCCGAATCGAGTGCCGCTCCCACTTCTTCGGCAGTGCCTTTCGCGCTGCTCTCATCGTCATCAAAGTCAACATCCATCTCTATGCGGGCCATCATGTCATAGAGTGAATCCTCTATACTATCGAGCTTATCTGCAAGACCTCCGGCTGCAATGATATTAGCCGCCCTGAGACCTTCGGCTGAATCGGCATTGATTACATCCATGACCGCCTCTGCCGAGGACAGGCTCATCTTCCCGTTCATGAACGCTGTCTTTGTGAATTCTCCGGGGCCTGCTCCTCTTATGCCGAGTGAGTGGAGCGCATTAAGGATCTGCCTTTTTACTTCGGCGGAACCGTGACATGATATCTCGATCATGTCATCTCCGGTATAAGAATAAGGTGCCGTGAATCGCGTGATTATGACCTTGTCTATCGTTGTGCCGGAATCCGGATCCCTTAGATCAGCAAAGCAGCAGGTGTACCCGGGAAGGTCTGATACCTTCGGGTAATTCCCGCTGCTCCGTATTATCTTTGCTATTTTATCTATGGCTTCGGCTGAACCGCGCCCTGATATCCTGATGACGGCGATTCCTGATGTGCCGGAAGGTGTTGACACGGCACAAAACAGATCTTCCGCAATGCCTGTCATCCCTCAGGTGTGACAACAACGTGTCTGTTGGGTTCTGTACCCTCGCTGTGGGTAGTAACCCCTTCGAAATCCTGAAGGTATGCATGAACAAGCCTTCTCTGGGCAGGATTCATGGGTTCCATATCAACCTTCCTTCCCGTTCTCAGTGCCCTGCTTGCAGCCTTGCCTGCCAGGTTCCTCAGTACCTGCTCTCTGTGCTTCTTGTATCCGCCCACATCGAGGTGAACATGCACACGCTGTTCGCTGTGCTTATTTGCAATGAGATTAGTCATGTATGAGATAGCATCGAGAGTCTCGCCGTGACGGCCGATCGCTGATGCACAATCAGAACCCGTAACGGAGATATAGATCGTGTCATCCTCACGGTATGAATCCATATTGCCGTGAATGCCTATGCCGGAGAGTACCTCAGCAACAAAATTAACTGCAGCATCCTCTGCTTCCGTTGCAGTATCACCCTCGAAATTCTCATCATCACCATAGTAAGTATCGTCTTCAGACTCTTCCTCGCTGGCGATGGGAGCGTCATCCTCTATGAGAGTAACCTTGACTTCTGCCTCCTTCTTGCCTACTCCGAGGAATCCGGATGCGGGCTCCGTGATCACTTCGATATCGACCTGATCCTCCGTAACGCCTAATTCTTCCAAAGCAGCCTTAATGGCTTCTTCTACACTTGCCGCCGTCTTTGTTATTGTTGTCATATGATATAAGCCTCCGTGCTTAATTAGTCTGTAAGATTGACCGAACGGGCGATTACTTCCTCTTCTTGCCGTTCTTCCTGTTGCCCTTGTCTTCTTCTTCCTCTGCCTGTGCTTTCTTCTTGAAGACTGCTTCTTTCTTAGCCTCGATCTCGGCCTTCTTGAGCTCATAAGGCTTTGTGAACATGAAGTATACGATCAGCTGCGTGATAATACCCATAATGCCGCCGACGATCCAGTAAAGACCCATAGCCGCAGGCATCGTGAATGTTGTGATGAGCATGATGAGAGGCATTGTCCAGTTCATGACCTTCATCGTAGTCTCTGCAGAGGAATTCTCCTGAACCTGGCCCTGTCTTGCAGGGTTGTTCTTTGCTCTCTCTTTCGCCTCCTGCTCCTGCTTGTAGCCGGGCTTGAGGAACTTTGCAAACTGCATTGAGAACACCTGAATGAGCACTACCAGGATAGGGAACAGGAGAAGCGGAATATATACACCCGGTTCCTTGATCAGCAGTGTAGGATTCACGGAAGGTGTGTTTGTAAGGTCTACTCCGAGGAAATGCAGATCAAGGAGCTGATCGAAAGCCATATACCCCTTGGATACGCACTGATTAAGGAAATCACCGCTGTTGTTGAGCGCACTCAGAAGACCGATGTGGTTATTAACAAAAACATTACCTCCCACATATCCCAGATCCTGACCGAGAGTGATCATCGACTGGATATTCTCCTGTGAGACCTGTGACAAGTAGAAGAGAGGACCGCTTACGATCCTGAATATAGGCCAAATGAAGAGGAGCTGAAGCAGCGGAAGGAGACATCCGGACAGACCCATTGCGCCGTTCTCCTGCTGCATCTTAACGAGTTCTTCCTGATACTTCTTCTTGTCGTCGCCGTATTTACGCTGAAGTTCAGCCTGCTTGCCGGACAGAGCCTGCATCTTGAGCATTGACTTCTGCGACTTGACATTGAGGGGGATGAGCAATCCCCTGATAAGGACTGTTAATGCGATAATCGCCAGACCGTAGTTCCCGAAGAAACCGTAGAATATTCTCGTAAGCCACCCGAAAAGGGTATAAAGTGGTCCAAGTATAAAATCCATAACTAACCTTTGTTCTAACCTTCACTATTTGACGGGATCGTAGCCGCCCTTTGAGAACGGATTGCAGCGCAGAATCCTCCAAATGCCCTTGGCCAAGCCCTTAACGACGCCGTATTTCTCAAGCGCGTCTATCATGTACTGTGAACATGTCGGAACATATTTACAGTGATTGCCGATACCCGGAGATATATATTTCTGATATCCCCTGACCAGCTTGATCAGGAATCTCTTGACCATAATCAGACCTCATTTCCCGAGCAATCCGAGCCTTGTCAGATTCAAAACCATATCCTTTGAGATCTCGTCGAAAGTCGGAACCTCATCGCGGTTCCTTAACGTGAATATAAGATCATTACCTAAAGGAATACCGCTTTCCACCAAACGGTACGACTCCCTCATGAGTCTTCTTGCTCTGTTGCGGCCGACCGCACCGAGCTGTTTTTTGTTTGCACAGAACCCGACCCTGTTGATACCGGCAGGTATAGCGGTCAGGTTATGCCGGATCCCCGCAGGGCGTCTGAAGCAGTGAACTGTCAGATACTGCCCTGTACTGAACTTCCCGCGCTTATATACTCTGGAAAATTCATAATTGTACTTAAGCGGGATCGATCTCAACTGCAAACCTTAAGCAGCCAGCTGCTTTCTGCCCTTGAGTCTTCTTCTTGCAAGGACCTTCCTGCCGTTAGCTGTTCTCATTCTTGCACGGAAACCGTGTACCTTTGATCTCTGTCTCTTCTTAGGCTGAAATGTCATCTTCATAGCCTTTATCCTCCATTGTATTTATTGTCTGTTATATATCCCTTCCCAAAAATGGGCATAGTTATAAACATAATTAGCCTTGAGATTATATTCTCTCAAAAGTGAAGTGTCAAGCAGAAGCTGGCAAAATTGCCGTAAAAGTTATCTTTTTGGCGGCTTTTTTGGTTGCGGTTATCCTCCCGCCGTGCGCCTCAGTTATGGCTCCGGCGATCGATAGCCCGATGCCGTGCCCGCCCGTCTCCGAGTTCCTGGACCGGTCTGTCCTGTAGAATCTGTCGAACAGATGCCTCATATCTTCTTCAGACATATCTTCCTTCGTATCGTTGGTTACCGTCATCACGGCTCCCTTGCTGCTCCGGGTGAGTCCGACGGAGATAAGCCCGCCCTCGAGACAGTATTTGACGGCGTTATCGAGAAGTATGTTGATAAGCCCCTCAACCGCCTTCCTGTCAGCCTTTATATGAACATTGCCGTCGATCGACGACTGATATTCCACTCCGCGCGTCACTGCCCTTGCCTTGTACGATTCCGCCTGTTCCCCGAGCACGGAAGACAGATCGATGTCAGTCATGGTAAGCGTGGAAGAGCCCTCCTCCATCTTCGATAACAGGATCAGATCATTCGTCAGTTCGGTCAGCCTCTTTGTCTGCTTCCTGATGTCGGCGACCCACTCATTATCATCACCTATATCCATCGACAGGACGTCTGCATCGGCATTGATTATCGCCAGAGGAGTCTTGATCTCATGACCTGCGTCGGTAATGAACCTCTTCTGCTTCTCATAGCTCTCCGCCACCGGCTTGATCGCATTGTTTGCCACAAAGATGATTATAAGACTTACCAGAACCATAGCTCCGGCGGATATGATCACGCTTATCAGCAGGAAGCTCCTGAAGTTACCGAGGCTCCTGCCGCAGTCATAGAAGATTATAAGGCTGGTCTGATCTGCCGGATCCTGTCTGGAGTAGTACCTGTAATCACCGATAAATCCTCTCTCCCTGCCGGAGCTGTTCGCCTTGCCGGCATACTCCTCCGCAGTTGCCTTATCCACAGCAGAGATCCTGTCCGTAGTCGTCGCTAAGATATTGCCCGACTGGTCGGTCCTGACGCTGAAATAGCGTGATTCAAAGGCAATCTCGGGCGAATTGATACGTCCGCCTCCTCCGGGCATTCTCCTCTCAAAAGGATCATGCATCATGTGTTCGGGAAATACTCCGCCGTTGTCCATGAGGATGTTAAGCACATTATCACTGTCCTTGACAACCTCAAGATAATTGAACAGATTGATTCCTCCGATTATCAGGAACAGTACCACAAACACGGACAATATGGCGGACAGGATAAATCTCTTGCGCAGTCTCTTTATCATTCTTCAATCTCCAGCGAGTAGCCCGCATTGCGCGTTGCTTTGATCTTCACATTAGCTTTGATCTGAGCAAGCTTCTTCCTGAGGTATGACAGGTTCGTCCACACGACGCTAATATCCGCCTCGGAATCAAGCCCCCACACCTTGTCCATGAACCGGTCAGTGGAGATCAGGCCCCCCGGGTTTGCCATAAGGTATTCCATCATCTGGAATTCCTTGGCCGCCAGCTTAACGGACCCGCTTGCGGTCGACAGTTCGAAGTTCGCCCTGTTGAGCGAGACATTGCCGTACTTGAGCGTGTTATCCGCGGCAGGCGTCACGCTCCTCGTTATGGCGCGTAACCTCGCCAGCAACTCCCTACTCTCGAAAGGCTTAGTCAGGTAGTCATTCGCACCCAGATCCAGCCCTTCCACTTTATCATCTATCTGGGATTTTGCAGTCAGCATCATAACCGGCAGCGACATTCCCTTTGCCCTCACCTGCCTCAGCACCTCAAAGCCGTCCATCAGGGGCATCATTACATCCAGCACTGCGCAGTCATAATCACCGGTGAGTATATAGCTTAAAGCCTCTTCACCGTCATAGACAGCATCGACCGAATAGTTATTCTTAGTAAGTATCGCAACGAGTGCCCTCGACATGGACTTCTCGTCCTCAGCAAGCAATATACGCATGATCACCTCATCGAAAAGATAATATATACATTATCTCACGCCGCGGGGGATTTTGACAGATAACGTTGCGTGGGATCTGTGAGTTGATGTTACAGCAGTTAAGGATCAACTTGTTCCGCGATGATCCTGAATGTACCCGAAAACCATGTACCCGTAAATCCGCACGGGAAGCCAGTTTGTGCAGAAAAACGGGTACATCCGGTGGTAATGTACCCGTAAATCCGAACGGAAAGCCGGCCGGTGCAGCAAAACGGGTACAAGACAAGAGCCGGCAGCTCGGGTGATGTACAGGTGCTGTGAACGGACGGTCGGCCGCCGGGAAGAACGGCTAACTGTGCAAACCCGGAACCGCAGCGGGTAAGTGGTCAAGTCAGGGTTATCTTGTTCATGTCTATATATTTTCCGTAATTCCCTATTATCTTTAAATATCAGCCAAGATTCTCATTTCAATAGGAAAGTTTTTGTTTGTCGCGGAATCCCGTGGGATTGTTCCCAAAGGAACAGCACGATGTCGTTAAGTTAAGGAAAAGTTGATTTAATTGGCTGCGTACGCAGTAACTCTGTTCCGGTTTTTTTTTTTACAGGAACATTTACTCTGCGTGCGCAGTAATTCTGTTCC
>DFIB01000242.1 GCA_002371375.1 Mageeibacillus sp. UBA3708
ACTGCGAGCGCAGAGTAAACGTTCCACTAAATTGATTCAGATTCACAAGTTTACTGCGTACGCAGCCAATTAAATCAACTTTTCCTTAACTTAACGACATCGTGCTGTTCCTTTGGGAACAATCCCACGGATTCCGTGAAGAACCTTTTTATTTGCTGAGCTGGGGAACAGATTGGTGAATCGACTTGTGCTCTGACAGCGCACTCAGCAAAGTAAGCAGTAAATGTTGATTACACTGCCGGATATACTGCGCCCATTCCTATGCCCATGCCCGCAGCTCACTTTAATAACGACATAAAAAGGGTCATCTTAGCTTAATGACATTGCCCTTGGTGAACTAGTCACTTTTGAGACAACCCCTTCAGTTATTCCCGATACAACGGGAAGAGCAAAATAACCCGCGGGAGGAACACCCGGGGTGCCCCTTTTGGGTGTTCTTTTGGCGTAGTCCTCCGTATTTCGCGAAGAAGCAAAAAGTTGCCACAAAGCCGCAGTTTTACATTATAATAATATGAGTGCTCACCAGAGACACTTACAAAACAACAACCGGAGGCAATAAATGACATTAGAAACTCTTTACCAAGGCTTGAATCTGCAGGATTATTACATGGGCAAAGTTACACAGGTGTACAGAAGCTGTTCTATCGCGCAGATAGAGAATCTCCCGATCATGGCTGACAGAAGCAGACTCAATAAGTCATTTTTGCCTAACACCATTAATTATTTCGTTGTTGTTGATTCGACTATGGGCGTGTTCCTCGGTGAGGTCTTTGAGAATAAGGCATCCAGGAAGAACATCCTCGATATGGCAGCTGATGATAAGGATAAGCTCAATGATTATCACGAGATCAGCATTGACACCATCGCACTGATGACACCTGATTCAGATAAGTTTGAGCTTGCAGGATTTAATACTCTCGGCATTACAGATAAGGTGTATGTTGCGACTGATGAAGTATATAAGATATTCCTCCGTTCACTTGAGTTTACGGGTGAGAGGGAGGAGCCTCTTCCCGCATTCGCTACATTCATCAGCAGATCCAAGGCTGATGTTGTGCTCAAGCCGAGCACTCTGTTCAACCGTCATCTTATGTGCATCGGTGCTACAAACAGCGGTAAATCCACAACTGCACTTGCAATACTCGACAAGGTTGTCTCATCCAAGCGCAAGGCGCTGATCATCGATCCTACGGGTGAGTACAAGGATGCTTTCTCAAGTGATGAGATCACGAAGCTGACGCTTGGCGTCGATACGACCATCAACCCGGGTAAGATCACGATGGAGCAGTGGGAGAAGCTTTTTGAGACGGAGAACTCCGGTCAGGGTGCCGTATTGTCTGAGGCTATCATGTCTCTCCGTTACATGAAGAAGATCGGCAGTGAGGATTATTACACCAAGATCGGTGAGGATATCGACTCCGTTCAGGAGAATCTGGCATCCGTCACTAAGGACGATGTCGATTTCAATATCGACCTGCTTCCCGAGCAGATCCAGGCTGAGGCCGTATGCGAACCTGACAGGGATGACAACTACAACTTCAGATTCAGATATGATGCTCTCAAGGCCAATGCCAATGCATCACTTATCCAGAAGATCCAGTATCAGATGACGAACACAAGGTTCCTGAAGTTCTTCTCGAATGATACCGACATGTACAATCTCCTTGATGTCATTGATGAATTCGTTCATCTGCCCGGCGTAAGCCTTTATATCGATACATCTTCGCTCGGTGCGGCAGAAGGTATCGGAGGAATGGTAATAGACCTGGTCAGCAATTATCTTATGTCCAGAGAGAATATCAATCCGTTCGTCTTCTTTATCGATGAGGTTCACAGATATGCCAAGTCAAGATATTCCGACAAGGAATTCCACGGCGGTCTTACACTCCTCGCAAGAGAAGGACGTAAGAAGGGTATCTTCCTCTACCTTACAACGCAGAATCCTAAGGATGTATCGTCAATTCTTTTCGGTCAGGTAGGTACGATCCTCATTCACAGGCTCATGCTCAATGATGAGATCGCATCTGTCGCAAGCCACCTTGATGATTATTCGATCAAGCATGTCAGGAAGCTCAATCAGGGCGAAGTTATCCTTACCAGCGTCAATCTCCTCCACAATATGTTCATACATATCAATAAGAGTGACAGGACGCAGCATAACGACACACCTCTGCTCTAAGATCAGCGGGAAATAATGATTACTCTGAATGACTATCTCTATTCCGGGGATACTGTTCTCAAGATCCTCCACAGATACTCGGCGGATCTTGCAAGTGATGCTTCTGCTACCGGCAGTCCGGTAGATCTTGCGCACAGTGAATATATTGCGCAGATCAAGGAACTGCTCGAGCACAATGATTTCCTTACATCCCAGTCCCAGAGGATACGGGAATTCTATCAGTACATGACGGAGAAATACCCTTTTCTGGCTTTTACGTTCAAGGGAAGGATCAAGTCTCTCGTCCGTGCCGAGGAGAAGTTCAACAGATACATTCTGGAGTATATTTACGACTACTTTAAGACTAACGGGAAGTATCCGGAGGAGGAGCAGATCTGCGACGGGTTAGGATGCTTCAGGGACCTGATCGCATACAGGATCGTAATCTCGCTTCCCATGTGCCATATTACCGATGAGAATGAGCTTGAAGCCAGGGAGATAGGCTACCTCTATGAGATCGCCGATACGATGCCGGGATTCCTCAGGGAGAAGGGCTTTGCCCCGGAACTGTCAGGATTTGATAATGAAGGAAGCCCGCTTGACGAGTCCGTCAGCCCATATTACAGGGACTACATCAAGACGCCGAGATCTATGGGGTATAAGTCGCTTCACATCACGTTCTTCGATGAGTTCACCGGCTGCTACACCGAGATACAGCTCAGGACCAAGGACATGGATGATCATGCCAAGATCGGGGACGCCAATCATTTCGGATATGAGAAGAATCAGAAGAAGAGCCTGGACAACCGGGATGTCATTCCTGCCGGGGAGTGCAGGGCTTTCGATGAGGCGTATGAGCGCCTCCGGCTGCTGAAGGAGATCGATCTTCCAGCAGTCAAGGTCAACATGTTCACGGCATACAGCAACCAGCTGATCAACGACGGCTGCGGATTGTTCGTGGGACGGCAGATCCTTCCTTACGAGCATTTGCCGCGATTCCAGATGTAACACGTTTATTCCCCACATTTATCACCTCGAAAGGAGGCCTGCTTCATGATCCCCGGTAAGCATTACTATATCTGCTGGCGCAGCAAGTATAACTCCATTATGGGCGGCATGGGCGGACTGCCCGTCAACACCGATAACCGTCTGTGGAAGGACGAAGATGCTCC
>DFIB01000156.1 GCA_002371375.1 Mageeibacillus sp. UBA3708
CGACGGCCGTGAGTGGTGGAACTGATCTTAGTTGAACAATTATACGGCTGCCTGATCTATGTGTTAGGTCGGGCAGTTTTAATATAAAGGAGACATTGATGTACAAGTGTCCTCAGTGCGGTAAGAAGAATAAAGACGATGCCAGGTACTGTGAAGAATGCGGTGCAACGCTGAAGAAGGAACCTGTTGAGAATCTCTACGACAGAGACAGCGGTTCCGTTACTATGGTCGATTCTGATCAGCCGTTATCAGCCCCGGTGGATTATTCCAGAAGGACTGTGTTAGATTTCAGTTCGAATTCATCTTCGGCCGGTTCCACGTCATCTTCCTCCGGCGGACAGACGATCAATGTTTTTGCGTTTGTTTTATCGCTGATGTCTCTGTTCATGTGTTTCGGATGCTTAAGTCCGATAGGCCTCATCCTGTCGATCATTGCATTCAACTCGGCAAAGAAGTCAAACGAGCGTGTCTCGGGCCTTCCGCTTGTGGCGCTGATACTGTCGGTATGCGGTACTTTCGAGCTGATTATCATAATTCTCGCTGCTTTGTTAGGAGGCAGGTAGGGAAGACCGATGAAGGATTTTATTGTTAACGGCTCCCAGAACGGCAAGCATGTCGTAAAGGCGGCGAGTGAGGTTTTCGCTTCGCTTGATGCGAAGGATCTGTATAAGGCGCTCAAGCATAAGGATATCAGGATAGACGGCAGGAAGACGTCCTCTGACGTGACTGTTTATGAAGGACAGCGTGTTGAGGTGTGGCTGCCTGATGAGCTTTTTGCCAGGGAGAGAGAGAAGGCATCAGGTGAGCAGATGTACGCTAAGGTGTATGAGTCCGACAACATCCTTATAGTCAATAAGAGACAGGGTATTGCAGTCCATTCCGGCAAGAATACGGGAAGCATCAATCTTATCGATGAGGTGAGGAAAGACACCGGGATAAAGTCCTGCGATCTCTGTCACAGGATAGATATGAATACGGGCGGGCTCGTAATGATAGCCAAGAATAAGAAGGCTCTTGATGATGCTGTCCTGCTGTTTAGGAATAATCTCGTGATCAAAAGATACAGGGCACTTGTTCTGGGAGTTCCGGAAGAGGGAGATCCTGTGATATGTGAGGATGATGCCGTCATGCGTGAGGTATCCGCCTATCTTGAGAAGACCAAAAGCGGTTCGGTATATATTCACGACATCAGGCAGGATGGAGACGTACCGGTGATCTCGAGATACCGGGTCCTTCATGTGTATAGCGGGGCCGGACCTGACGGTGAGGACGTATCTGATATTGAAGTGGAACTTGTTACGGGCAGAACACATCAGATAAGGGCGCAGTTTGCCCACATGGGTCATCCCGTGATAGGAGACGGGCTGTACGGCAGGGCAAAGGTCAATAATGCTTTCAAGGATCCGAAGGGCAATAAGCTAAGGTTCCAGCAGCTTTTTGCCTCAACTCTGATCCTGCGTAAGATACCGCGGGATAACTGCCATGCAGGTCTGTCCGGAAGAAGATTTGCGCTCAATCCCGAATTTGGTGTTAAACTATAACGGTTTATTATACTGGTAAAGGAAGATATCAATGGCTGATAACAGACCGATAGGTGTTTTTGATTCGGGTATAGGAGGACTTACCGTACTTCGCGAAATCTGGGATCTGATGCCGGGTGAGGGGACTGTTTACTTCGGTGATAACGGAAGGGCCCCTTACGGAACAAAGTCCAAAAGCACCGTAATAAAATACTCTTTGCAGAATATGCATTTCCTGGAGCAGCAGGACGTGAAGATGATAGTTATTGCGTGTAATACAGCCAGCGCACATGCGTACAAGGCACTGTCAGAGAAGTCCGATGTCCCTGTGATAGAAGTGGTGACTCCCGGTGCAAGATGTGCTGCCGGTACGACGCGCAACGGCAAGATAGGTATCATTGCAACAAAAGGCTCCGTTAACTCCGGGGTGTATAAGGAAGCCGTCGAACGGTTCGCCGCCCCGGGAACAAAGATCTATCAGCAGGCGTGCCCTCTGTTTGTATCGCTTGCTGAAGAGGGCTGGTGGGACAACGAGGTCACATCGCTGGTGTGCAGCAGATATCTTACGCCTCTTAAGGAAGCCGGGATAGACACGCTTGTACTCGGATGTACGCATTATCCGCTTCTGTCAGGCGCCATCCGCAAATTTATGGGAGATGGTGTTACCCTGATCAATGCGGGAAAGGCAGTTGCCCAGGTCGTCAGAGAGACTCTGGAGGAGAACGGCCTGTCATGCGGAGGTACACAAGAGCCGCTCCGCAGGTTCTATACAAGCGATGAGCCGGAGCTCTTTGAGGAAGTGGCGTCCCCGTTCCTCGGCAGAGGTCTTCCTTCGGGGACACTCAAATACAACACGGACAGGTTCGATGTATGAAGACACTGATAGAGATCACGACAAATGTATATCCGGAACCGTTCAGAACTTATGCCATGAGAGATGAGAAGGACGGCGTCATATATTACAAGTGGTGTGAGCAGAGAACTCCCGAAGAGAAGGAATCTCTCTATGAGCTGATTCTTGATAAAAAGAATAATAAGGCAACGGTCAAGCGTTCCGGTAACATCAAGTCAGAGATGGAATTCAGGGCGGGAGAGGAGACTCTCGGAGGAATATTTACTTTCTACGGGCTTATCCCTGTCAAGATCAATACCGAGTATATGAATATGCCCTCTGCGGTTAGTGAACTATTCGAAATGAGATATTCGCTCAGTTCCGGTGATAATGAATTGATAAAAAATACATTTTCGTTAAAAAGGCTCTTGCAAAAAGCAGAGCGTTAATGTAATATCTATTAGCATTGTTGAGAAAAGAAGTATCGGAGGTGAAGATAGATGGCACATCCTAAGCGTAAGTGGTCAAAGACAAGAACTGCACGTCATAGAGCAGCTTGGAAGCTTTCATTGCCCGGATTTGTTGAGTGCCCCCAGTGCCATAGCAAGATGCTCCGCCGTAAGGCTTGCAAGAATTGCGGTTATCTGGATGGCAGACAGGTCATCAAAGTCGGCGAAGAGATCTGATCTTTGAATTAACAGAAAGCTACTAACGGAGGCAGTGAGATAATAAACCCACTGCCTTTTTTGAGGTTAAAGGCATGAGTAAACCTGTTGTTGCTATAGTAGGACGCCCTAACGTAGGGAAATCAAGTCTGTTCAACACCCTCTACGGGGAGCGTATATCCATCGTTCACGACACACCCGGCGTAACGAGGGACAGGCTTTATGCGCCCGCAAACTGGCGCGGCAGGGAGTTTATTATGATAGATACCGGCGGTATAGAGCCTGCCGGCGATGATGTCATCACGCGCAATATGCGCGTTCAGGCCGAGATTGCCATAGAGACGGCAGATGTGATCATATTCATGTGTGATGTTCAGGCAGGCCTGACTGCATCCGACGAAGAGATTGCAGTCATGCTCCGCAAGTCCGGGCGTCCGGTAGTCTGCGCAGTCAACAAGATTGACAAGATCGGCGATCCGCCTGCCGAGTATTACGAGTTTTTCAATCTCGGACTCGATAATTATGTGGCTCTGTCTGCATCCCACCGCCTCGGGATCGGTGAGCTGCTTGACGCGGTTTTCGAGTTTTTTCCGGAAGAGAATGAGGGTGAGGGTGATGACGAGACGGTCCGCGTGGCTTTGATCGGCCGTCCTAATGCGGGCAAGTCTTCTCTTGCAAACAAGATAATAGGTGAAGACAGGAGTATAGTATCCGATATTGCAGGAACGACAAGGGATACCATAGATACTCAGGTTGAGAACAAGTTCGGAAGATTCACGATCATCGATACAGCCGGAATGCGTAAAAAAGGCAAGATCGAAGATAAAGTCGAGAAGTATTCCATGGTCCGTGCGCTGGCTGCAGTCGAGCGGGCTGATGTCTGCGTCGTTCTGATAGATGCCTCTGTAGGAATCACCGAACAGGACACGAGAGTCGCGGGGATCGCTCATAATGCAGGCAAGGCATGTATCATTGCCATCAATAAGTGGGACCTCATCGACAAGGAGACGGGTACTCTTGAGCAGATGACGAAGATAGTGAAGGAGAGGTTCTCCTTTATGGATTACGCGCCTGTCATTTTCCTGTCAGCCAAGACGGGCCAGAGGATAGATAAGCTGTTCGAGAAGATCAGGACAGCATATGAGAATTCGCATAAGAGACTTACAACAGGTGTATTTAATGATATGCTCAGTGAGGCGATCGCCGTAGTTCCGACGCCTCAGGATAAGGGTAAGCATCTCAAGATCTACTACGGCACTCAGGTGGCTGTGTGTCCGCCTACGTTTACCCTGTTCGTCAATAACAAAGAACTGTCACACTTCTCTTACGAGAGATATATTGAGAATTCCATCAGGAAGAACTTCGGCTTCGAGGGAACTCCGATCAGGCTGTTCCTGAGAGAGAAGGGTGAGAAGGAGTAAGAGATTATTTTACATCCGGCAACATAGAATACCGGCCTGCAAAGATCAGCAGGTGTATATTTCCACAGATCATGTATGTCTATATGAGAAGTACGGGAGCAGTATACTGCTCAATGTACACTGCCGACATTGAGCTTTACTCTGCATGTCCAACCGGCTTACTAGCTGCGGTTCCGTACTTAGACAGAATCGTGCACAAATGTATCTACATTCACAAAGTTACTGCGTACGCAGCAAACATGTTCCGGTAAAGAAGGTTTCATTCACAAAGTTACTGCGTACGCAGCAAACATGTTCCGGTAAAGCAGGATTCGTTCACAAAGTTACTGCGTACGCAGCAAACATGTTCCGGTAAGTTGATTATTCGACAGGTGCCCTGATCGACCATCAAACCTGTTTCCGTAAGAATTTAAGATATTTCCGTAAAATTACGGAAAAATCCTTTTCGGAAGATAGGTTATCGAAACGGACAAATATATAAGTTTGCAAAATGTATTGACAAAGGCTTCGTCTTGTTTTATATTGAATACAGATTCAATGAAATTGTATTCAATAAACAGAAGAAGGGAATTAACATGAGTACAGAAAACAAGCAAAAGGTAATCGTTATCGGCGGAGGTATTGCAGGTCTTTCTGCCGGTGTATATGCGTTGAAGTCAGGCTTTGATGTTGAGATTTTTGAGAAGAATCCCGTTCCCGGCGGCGAGTGCATGGGATGGAACAGAAAGGGATATCACATCGATAACTGTATTCACTGGCTTACAGGTACATTAAAGGGCACCGAGCTTTATGAGGTGTGGAAGACGGTAGGAGCTTTAAGTGATGACACGGAATACGCGAAGATAGATTCTTTTTATACTTCAACATATAAAGGACAGAAGGCTACACTTTGGAATGACCTCGAGCGTACAGAAAAGGAACTTATCGAGGTTTCACCCGAGGATGAGGAAGAGATTAGAAAATTCATACAAAACGTCGAGTGGTCCAAGCAGTGCCTCTTTCCTGCTGCTAAACCTATGGAAATGTGGGGGATCAAGGATTATATCTCTATGGGCGTGTCGATGGCTGACTTCCCTAAGGTGATGAAGGAATTCGGAAAGATATCTCTTGAGGAATACTCAAAGCGATTCAAGTCGCCTCTTCTACAGAAACTCATGTGCGATTACCTTCCAAAGTCTTATTGTGCCTATTCTTTCCTGGTCTCCTATGCGACTATGGCTATGGGTAACGGCGGAATTCCGCTGGGAGCATCTTTACAGATGTCTCTTCGTATGGAGAAGACTTTCAAGGATTTAGGCGGAAAGATCTTTTATAATAGCGCCGCTTCCGAGATCATCCTGAATAAGAAGGAAGCAACCGGAGTCAGGTTGGAAGACGGCCGCATCGCAAATGGCGACTACATCATTACTACGGTTGATACACACCTTCTTTTCGGGAAACTCCTGCCTGGATCTTATATGCCAAAGGAACTTCGGGCGGCATATAATGACCCGAGATCTTACCCTGCAACAAGCGGTTTTCAGGTTGCTTTCGCTGTGCCTGAGGCTTTTAACGAGGGCGAGACGATCTTCATCGATATCGACCC
>DFIB01000085.1 GCA_002371375.1 Mageeibacillus sp. UBA3708
GTGTACTGCATGTTGCAGACATCATGCTTATCAACGGTACGGCGGATCTTCTCAACCTCGCTGTAATGAACAGTCTCGGCAAGTGCGGGAAGGTCATCCCAGTGGAAGCATCCGGGAACTCTTGATTCGCACGTGATGACATTCTTGAGAACGGGAAGTCTCTCAGCCTCGAGCTTACCGGGTTCTGAAGAAGCAAGTTCAGGGCAGATCTCGTTAATTATCTGGAGATAGTCACAGTCCTTGTACTTGTCAATCATAACAAGTGTGCTCGTGTCAGATTGCCTCAGAAGATACTCGATCTCGTGGATCTTATATGCCGTATTTACGGTTACGAGGACACAGCCGATCTTTGTTGCTGCCCAGAATGTCAGGTACCACTGGGGAACATTGGTTGCCCAGATAGCGATGTGATCGCCTTTCTTGCAGCCCATTGCAAGGAAAGCTCTCGCAAGATTATCAACATCATCCCTGAATTCGGGATATGTTCTCGTGTAGTCGAGCTCGGTATATCTGAATGCGTACTGATTCGGGAAAAGCTCGCATATCTTATCGAGGACATCCGGGAATGTCAGATCGATCAAGGTCTCTTTGGGCCAGGGATAATAGCCTGTTCCTCTCTTGTCGACCTGAAGCTCAGTCTTCTGCTTAGGCTTATATGTCTCCATGTAGCTTGCGAACTGGGGAACGACGATATTGGCATCGAGCATGTCACGCGACCATCTGTATACCCACTCCAGCGTTACATATCCCTGATAATTTATTGAATCAAGCGCCGCGAAACACTCTTTGATGGGCATGTCACCGGAACCCATCATCTTGTAAACCACCTTTCCGTCGCTCATCACGCTGTCCTTAACATGCGTGTACTTTATAAGCTCGCCGAGATTGGCAACAGTATCAGCCGGCTTCTCCCCTGCAAATCTGTAGGGATGATGCATATCCCAGAGGGCTGCAACCTTGCGGCTGCCGATGGCATCGATGACTCTCTTAAGCCTCTTTGTGTCGCAGTAAACGCCGTTGGTCTCGAGTAACAATGTTACATTGTTCTCTTCTGCAACCGGTACGAGCTTCTTCATTATGCTGATGACAGTATTATCGTCAACTTCCTTCTCGGGCTGAGGGTTGCGGTCACCAAGTACTCTTATATAGCTTGCACCGACTTTGTTGGCAAGCTTTGCATATGCGGTTATTTCATTTATGGCCTCTGCCTCATTGGCAGGATCGTTAAGGACGACGCCTGACGACAGGCAAGATATCTCAAGCTTTAGCTTCTTTAGCTTCTCAACTGTAGCATTGATATTCTCATCTCTGAACGGCGGAGCCTTAACAGAGAATATGTCCTTGCCAAGACCTCTGATCTCGATCCCGTCAAAACCGAAGTCCTTTGCCATGGAATAGATGTCCTGCCATGAGAAATCAGGGCATGCCAGTGTCGAAAAGCTGATCTTCATATCTCTTCACCTCTTTATTATAAAAAACTGTTAAGAATTTTATCAGATAAAGTGGTAATTGATAAGGTATTTATTGTCAAATAATTGCATTTTTTCGCCAATTATTGTCATTACAACGGCTTTAGGTGTCTCATCTTTGGCAGCGATAATGTATAATCTGAGTATTATTATTCCGGATTGAACAACTAAACATGCTGACAGATCGTAACAAAAAAATACCATACATCATATTCTTTGCGGTATTCGCCGCGATCGGAATGTTGCTGTTCTGGAAATGCAGTTACGGTTTTCCTGCTGATGAAGCTATGTATATTGTTATCCCTTTCAGATTCATTACCGGTGATATACCTGTTCTTCATGAATGGAATCCTACGCAGATAAGCTATTTATGGCTTCATTTCCCGATATGGTCATTTCTTAAGATAAACGGAGGTGTCACGGGGATATATCTGGCATTCCGCTACCTGTTCACAGTCTGCTGGATGGCGTCATCCCTGTTCCTTTTTATAAGACTGCACAAGATAAGCTTTTCCGGTGCCGCAGCAGCCTCGCTCATATTGCTGATATATGTTCCCTACGGCGAGATGGCCCTGTATTACAACACCATATGCCTTATGACACTCACGGCCTCATCTGTCATATTCATAACTGCAAAAAATCACCTGAGGCTTCAGTATATACTTGCAGGATTCCTGTATGCCATAGCCGTAACATGCTGTCCTTTCCTTGCCGCCGGATACGTTGCCGTTCTGGTAAATATGCTGTTCCGCAGAAGATCCGAACTCGGCAAGCTCGGATGGGCAACAGCAGGCATTTCCGTATGTGCGGTAATCTTCATTATCTATTACACCTGCCGTTCATCTTTGGGAGATGTATTAAGATTTCTTCCATACCTGGCAGGCGACAGAGAGCATCCTATCGTATTTACTGACAAGATCGTTACTTACTTCACATCTCTGGGATTGTCTTCCGTTGCGGTAATACCCGTGTTATTCATCTTCTCGGTTATATTGATCTACACTGTGGTCAGGAAGGATGAGAGGATGATACGCATAGGATTTGCAGCAACATGTGTCCTTATCTTAATTCTGCAGGTAGTATATTTGATCAGCAACTGCTTTATCAATTATTTCATGTTCGCTCCCTGTCTTCTCGGACTGTACTGTTCGGTCCATAACAGAGATGAGACCACCGGCAAGCTGTTCCGTTCATTCTGGATTCCCGGCCTTCTTTATACTCTATGCATCCACTTCTCGTCCAATCTCGGATTCTCTTCCATATCATCTGCGGCTACAGTTATGACTGTGGCATCAGCCGTGATAGCTGCCGGATTCGTCAGGGACAGATTCGATACAAGGCCCGTAATAATCGCGCTTGTCTCCGTGGCGTTATTACAGTTCTCAATTCAGCTGTATTTCAGAATAACATTCACCTTCGCCGAGACGGATATCAAACACATGGATCAGATCATCGACCACGGGTCCGTCAAAGGCCTTCATCTGAGCAGCAACAGAGTATTCTACTATGACCTGATGATGCTTGATACAGAGGCACTGAGAAGCGATGATATTGACAGAGTACTTATTGTCTCACCTGAACTCTGGATGTATCTTGATACCGGCAAACAGATCGGCTCATACACCTGCTGGCTTCCGGTAATCGATGAATACACTGTCAAGAACCTTGCGGAATACTACGGGATCTTCCCGGAAATGCGGCCGGATGCTATTTATGTGGAATCGTACTATACTGACCTTATTCCAATGATAAAGGAATTAGGCTATGACGGAGATCGCACGATCACCAACGGCTATATTCTCTATCCTTCAGATCGTGATAACGTCAGATAGTTATTAGGACAGGCTTTCCGGTTCTTCACAGAATCTACACGAACACACTTATCCCGTAAATAAAAAGAGGAACGGTACCGGCCCGTTCCCCTTCATTTATTCACGATACGTGCAGATTACGGAATGTAATCCAGAGCGATCTTGTAGATAACGCCCTTCTTGAACTCGAATTCGAATTCCTTGGAACCGAGATACTGCTCAGACTTTTTCTTGTATGTGTAAGTATCTGTGTAGTATCCGTTATCTCCGTCATAGTGCTGTACACCGTCCTCAGGCTTACCTGCTGTTGCCTCAAGCTCAGCCATGGTGATATCAAGAGGGAAATCAAAACTCAGGTTCGCACCGTTCTGATAACCGGAATCAAGACTCGGCAGATAGATCCTGTATACAGTACAATCCTTCATGGGCTTCTCTGAATCTGACAGGTTCATGACATATACCTGAGCGCTCCAGAACTTGTCAAGTGTGATACCGAACCCGTTGAATGACTGAGAGTTCTTCTTGAGCATCTCATCCTTATACTTCAGATCACTCTCATCGAAAGGAACACCGTCATCGATCATCTCCTGAAGTGTAACCTGACCGAGTGTGTACTTCTTACCGTTTACAAAGAAGTGCATATCATCGAAATCAACGACCTTGCCGACAAACTCCGCACGCTGTGCAGATGTTGCCGCTGTATCAGCAGTTGTCGACTCAGTTGTAGCCTCAGTCTTCTCTGTCCTCTCTGTCTTCTCCGTTGATTCTGATGTCTCAGATGTATCAGATGTCTCATCATCTTCTGTCTCTTCTATCTCTTCATCATCGTCGTCATCAGAACGCTTACTGCTCTTGTTGCAGGCAGCGATAGACAGGACCATACAGAATGCCAGAAGGACAGCAATAATCTTCTTCCTCTTCATTTCTACTTCTCCCTTTCTTGTATTTGTTGCAAAAGCATGCATATTATACATCATTTCAAGCAGGTGTAAAGTCAAATATACTTGTGTTTGAAAGCTCCCGGATCAATTGCGTAAAGTTCTTCCCCGAGCCTGTCTGATACCTCTATCAGCATCCTCTCATAAGTGCACTGGAGCGGTGAGACACGGTTCTCGTCTCCCGTGTTCATCCTGTTGGAACATCCGCATGAGTTAGTGCATCTGTTCACCAGATCACATTCCCTGCACGATTCGGGAACAGATGACCTCACGGCTATCTCTGACACCTTCTTATCATTGACACCTTCATATACATTGCCCAGCAGATAGTCCTTATCCCCGATGAAAGATGTACACGGATAGAGATCACCGGCCGGTGTCACCGGCATTTGCCTGACGCCAAGGTGGCACTTGTGGGCGGGATTCCTGCCGCTGATGCACTCTGAGATCTTGGAATCTATCGGGGATACCCTGAACATATCTCCCTGAACAAAAAGCTCTTTGATATACGCGGAAGTATTATTAAGTTCTTCCCTGAGCAGTTCCAGATCGCCATCGGTCCAGTGAACCTTGCGTCCGTATGCTATGACTATGGAGACACGCCTGAATCCGATATCGTGAAGATACTTTACGGACCCGGAATAATACGGCACTGCCTGAGGTGCTATCGTAGCCATTGCTATCGAATCCGGCATATGTCTGAGAAGCAATTCCGCCTTCTCCCTGACAATACCGGAAGTCGGGCTTCTTCCCTTATCAGCAAATCTTCTGCACACATCCTGAGCCTTGCCGTCGAATGAAAGCCCGATCACCATCTTTGCTTTCTGTGCCCTCAGAAGGAATTCCTCATCGAGGAGCGACCCGTTAGTCGTCATCTTACAGTCAAAAAGTATACCCGTGTCAGCAGACTTCGCCTCACAATAATCCAGAGCCTTATATATAAGTTCCTTCCTGAGAAGCGGCTCACCTCCGAAGAAACAAAGACCTGCCCTCCTCCCTCTTGAGAAGGCGAGATCGCAAGCCTTATAAAGTACCTCTTCAGACATGTCCCGGGGGCATTTCTCCCGTATGCAGTAACTGCAATCCATATTGCAGTTGTCAGTCAAATGAAGTGTCAGATTCATTAGCCGGGATCCACTACAGCAACATCGCCGTCAAGTTCAACGATATCCTCTGTACCGGATGTCTCAGACGTCTCGATGCAGGTCGCTTCACCTTCAAGATCTGCCGGCGTGTCTGTACAAGCCGTGAGCGATGCCGTCATCATTACTGCTGCAAGGCCGACGGCATACAGCGGTTTTCTGTAATTCTTCTCGGGTTTGATCTTCATTTCATTTACCTCCGGAATGTTTTATACCATTAATACAACCGGGAATGCGGTTATGTTGCAGGGAAATACAGATTCATATCAAGATCTTTGATCTCATTGATGCTGACCGAACCGTCAGCACCTTCGTATACATTGACTAGTCTCAACTTATAGTTAATAGCTGGGCTGACCGGATCCCGCGGTTCTGCCAGGCAGATCACGGCATGATTTGTTCCGTTTACAGTCTGAGATCCCAGATAGATTACGGGAGTATATAATTCTTCCGCCGATCCGTTCACTTTATCTATTACGGAGATTATGCCGTCCGTGACGGATGTGCTCTCCGCGGCAGACCACGAACCCGGTGCATCAGAAGATCCTTTGCCGGGCCATTCAAGATCGGAATCACCGGTATAAGTTATGGCATCCTGATAGCTCTCGTTAACACATACAAGCTTATATGTTCCCTGCGTCCTGCACAGATAACAATGATCAAGTCCTTTATTTGACCTTGTGGCGACAGAGGCCAGAAGCTCATATTTCTTGTCAGGATGCTCTGCGACGGCAGAATCAAAGATCAGCCTGTCTTCTTCAGTTGCGGCGATCTCTTCAGGTACTTCCCAGTCTCCTATGGTATCCATGTCCTGATCCGGTGAACCATTCGGAGCAAACCCGTCGCCTCCGGGAGACTGCGGTCCTTCCATATCTATCGTGACTCCGCTTCCGTCAGATGTGATCTGCTTGCATGAAGTAAGCAGGCATGTCGCCGACAAAACGGCGCACAGAACACATATCCCTGTTCTCTTTGTTGTCATAAAAACCTCCGGCATATCGATTCTCTACTATTATAAATGAGACAGCTTCAAAACAAAACACAACACACTCCCCTCTTTATGCTAAAATAAACAAAACACCGGAGGCTGACATATGAGATTATCCGATCTGCTTACATTTGACGACATAGTTATCCAATGCCATGACAATCCCGATG
>DFIB01000214.1 GCA_002371375.1 Mageeibacillus sp. UBA3708
GTATTCTTGTAGCCGCAGATATTGCCCCTGAGTATATCAGCCGCTTCTTTGGCATCCCTTCCCTCCAGCAGTCTTCCGATGGCCTTGAGGTTGCCGTTGCAGCCGCCTAAGAACGCCAGATTGTGGATCTTATTCTCCTCATCAAGGTCGTAATCGATCTGCATGGCGCAGACTCCCTTGGGGTGATATGTGTAATGTGTCATTGTATTGCCTCCGTAGTTATCCTTTTCGCGATGATTATATCAGATGCTGCAAGCGCAGTCATTTATTGAGTCCGTCAAAGAAATCGTCCAGCGCCTGCCTTACTTCCTTGTAATTATTCGGATACTTCATATACCCGTGTGCGCTGATATTATCCTCGTCATTGATCCAGACGCTCAGAGTGAAGCTCCTGCCGTCGAGAACGCGCTTATCGACCTTGTCAAAGCCGTCCCATTTGGACACCTCGTACGTATTAAGTATGCCTATGAGGTCTTCAACCTTGGACTCTTCGACAGGGAAATCATGACATTCATCAGGATCTATATTAACCGGCTTGATATTAGCTATGTAACCGTCATCCGTCTTCCTCAGCACATAATGCACATAGCCGTGGATCATGTTATTCTCATTCACCGACAGATCGAAAGACTTGATGCCGGTAATCTTCTTACCGCTTCCGCCTGCGCACGCGAATATACCGAATCCCATTAATACCACCCCCAGTAACACCAATATCTTCCTCATCATACTCTCCTTTGCCGTTCCTCACTTCTTCCACGGCCTGACCTTACCGGTCCACCCCTTGTCGCGCCAATACTTAAAATCAGTATACTCCGGGTCGGCCTTCCCGAGACTTGTCTGCAACATCCTGCAAATGAGAAATTTGGCCTTGACCGCGATCCCCGTATGAGCCGGCCTGCCGTAGTCCGTCATCAAGCACTTGTGTGACAGGCCGCAAAGCTTTGCTGTCATTTTATCACGCTTTGCCCCGGGTATGTTATCCCATTTGACATCACTCATGAGCTTGAACGAGCAAGTCTTGACCGAACTGATACCCCACCAGGACAGACTGTCCCTGATGTCCCTCATCGCCGACTTGGCTCCCGAACCGAGACACTGCGAGATTATGACTGCCCTCTTGCCGAACATCTCCTCCGCCGGCCGGTGCGGCATCCACCTGTACCCCAGATGATCAAGCATCGCCTTCATCGCCCCGGTCGCATGGAAAACATAAGCAGGCGTCGTAAATACCAGCAGGTCGGCATCGAGCATCGCCCTCTCTATCCTCTGTATGTATTCAGCATCCTTGCACATGTGCTCATCCTTCAGAAAGCAGGTCTTGCACCCCGCACAGAACGAAGGACAATCCCGCGGCAGATAGAATTCGGTGATCTCCGCCTTGTCCCTCAGCTCCTGCAGAAATATCTCTTTGAGCCTGTATGTTACTCCCTTAACCTCTGTGCCGTTAATAACCGTTATTCTCATCTGATAGACCTCCCGTAAATCTTGTTAAATTGTCTGATGTGCTTCTCCAGCGTACCTTCCGCCCACTCCTGCCTGTCCGGTTCCCTGTCACAAACAGTAAGCAGAAGATATATCGGAGCATAGAAATGAAGCGTCATTGTCCCTATGTCGTCAGTTGCCAGGATACCCTGTGCCACAAGCAATCCAAGCAGCATTCCCTGATACGATAGAGGATCATCGATATATTGTTTCGAATAGACCGCCGCCAATTCTTTATCATGAAATTGTTCGATCGTCAGCATCTTCCTGAACCGCCGTGTATAATCATCGTGCAGATAATACTCAAAAAAACTGATCCCCATCTTCACAAGCCGGTCCTCATCAATATTCTTATACACGTCCGCATCCGCCCCGGCATCGACGCCGGTTATATTGAGCGCCCCCGCCTGCACGATGAACCGGTTATTCATCTCCTCAATGATCGCATCAAATATCGCCTGCTTGCTCTTGTAATGCTTATACAGCGAAGGCGCCTTGATCCCTACCCTCTGCGCTATATCCCCAACGAAAACATTCGCATACCCCTTCTCCGAGAACAGCGTAAGCGCTTCGTCAAGTATCCTCTGCTTGGTATCTTTGGTATCTTTGGTATCCATGTGTAAACCTCCTGTCGAAGATTGGCTAATTACGATTAGCCACATTATAGGCTAATTCTGATTAGCTGTCAAGTGCGCTGCTGTCATTGCCGGAGCATTGCCTGTCCGGGCACCGGCACAGCCGCTATAGCAGGCATGCGCCAATTGCAGACGCAGTTCACACTATGGTAGAATGTTGCGGTATATTTGTCGTGAGGAGTTATGTTATGTAGTATGTTGTCTTTGGCGGAATTCTGACCTTCGCAGGTTTTTATCTGATCATCAAGTGCTTGATCCAGCGAAGGAAAGGCATCCATCCGAATGCGATGCTCATTGGGTTCCGGGAAGAACGTGGTACAAACTATCCGTTGTTCAGGTTCACTTATGAAGGCGAGGAGATCGTAATCACCGGCGGTGTTCCTGCAGAACCCGGAAAATTCAAGTATCAGGAAGGCGATACGGTAAATGTTGTCTTCAATCCTTCAAACCGCAAGTTCGTTGATATCACAGGTTCTCCGACTGAGATCCTGTACGGCATCGCCTCTATCGTTCTGGGCGCTGTTCTTGCCTTTGCACAGCTTAAGAAGAGGGGCATGCTGTAAATATTATTTAGATACGCATCTATCAAGATCACCACAGGTTATCACTTGTGGTGATCTTTTATTTCTCTGCGGAATATGTTGGATTATCCGGCCGGATTGACACCCAAAAGGGGCACCCCGGGTGTTCCTTTTACGGGTTATTTTACACTGATCCGGCCGGAATGACACCCAAAAAGAACACCCCCGGCAGCCTTGCGGCTCCCGGGGGTGCATATCGTTTTAATTATACTACCGTCCTGTCAGATCAGAACTTACCGGCCTTTGCAGCCTCTTCGATAGAAACTGCTGTAGA
>DFIB01000189.1 GCA_002371375.1 Mageeibacillus sp. UBA3708
ATGAATTCCAAGGTTAAGCAGGCGCAGAAGGAAGGTGCTTCTGTCGGTGACATATCCGCCGGATTGTCATATTCCGTAGTAAGGAATGCGCTTTACAAAGTAATCAAGATAAGAGATACTGAGCAGCTTGGCAGGAACATTGTCGTACAGGGTGGAACATTCCTTAATGATGCCATCCTGAGATGCTTTGAGATCATATCACAAAGAGAAGTCATCAGACCTAATGTGGCAGGTCTGATGGGTGCGTTCGGCGCTGCTCTTCTCGCGAGGGACAGGTGCCCGGAATCTTCAGGTGACAGAGCTGATAACGCGGCGTCCGGAATACTCGGGCCTGAGGAACTCGATTCTTTCGAGATGGAGACGGAGAATACACAGTGCCCCGGATGCACAAATCACTGCCGTCTTACTATCGCGACATTCTCGAACGGTAAGAAGTTCGTGTCAGGCAACAGATGTGAGAGGGGCGAGGATATCGCTCTTGAACAGGAGCACAGGAATGACAAGGAAGCCATTCCTAATCTCTTCAAATATAAGTATGAGAGAACGTTCAAATATAAGCCGCTGAAGATCGAGGATGCGCCGAGAGGCGAGATCGGAATTCCGAGATGTCTCAACCAGTATGAGAATTATCCTTTCTGGTTCACGATACTGACGAAGCTCGGATTCCGTGTTGTCATCTCAGCGAGATCTTCACATGCACTGTTCGAGAAAGGAATGGAGACGATTCCTTCTGAATCGGTATGCTATCCGGCCAAGCTTGCACACGGCCATATCGAGAATCTCATCGGCAAGGGTATCACGACAATATTCTATCCTTCCGTTCCTTATGAGCAGGTCGAGAATCAGAATTCCGGCAACCATTACAATTGCCCGATCGTATGCTCATACCCGGAAGTAATCCGCAATAACGTTGAGAATATCAAGGAGAAGAACATAAGATATCTCAATCCCTTCATGCCTCTGGACAACATGGATACCGTGGCTGTTAATCTTGCCCGATGCTTCGAATACTGCGGCGTGACTTTGGAAGATGCAAAGGCTGCTGTTGCCGCCGGATGTGAGGAGTACTACAACTTCAAGGAAGATATCCGCAACAAGGGTAAGGAGATACTCGAAGAGATAGGAAGGCGCGGTATTAAGGGTATTGTACTAGCCGGTAGACCATATCACATAGATCCCGAGATAAATCATGGAATTCCCGAGATGATCAATTCACTTGGACTTGCAGTCCTGACAGAGGATTCCGTTGCAAAGCCCGGAAGGCTTAAGAGACCGATCAGAGTAGTCGATCAGTGGATGTATCACACAAGGCTTTATGAAGCTGCCGCATTCGTTATTACCAGACCTGAGCTGGAACTTGTTCAGCTGACCAGCTTCGGCTGCGGTCTTGATGCGGTTACCTCGGATCAGGTCCAGGAGATCCTGGAGCAGTCCGGCAAGCTTTACACGCTCCTCAAGATCGATGAAGTATCCAACCTCGGTGCTGCAAGGATAAGAATGAGATCTCTTGTAGTTGCCATGAACGAGCGCTCCGAGAATGCCGGCAGCAGCAAAGCCACGCAAGAAGATCCTGCCAGGATCGCGGAAGAGGGAAGATATACACTGAAGCGTAATGAGTTTACTAAGCAGAATAAGAAGGAACACACCCTCATAGCGCCTCAGATGGCACCCATTCAGTTTGATCTGGTTGAAGCGGCCTTCCACGATGCAGGATACCATCTCAAGCTCCTGAAGCAGGCTACAAGAGAAGATATCGAGTGCGGTCTTAAGTATGTCAATAACGATGCATGCTTCCCCACGATAGTCGTTGTCGGACAGATGATGAATGCCGTATTGAGGGGCGAGGTCGATCCAGACAACTGTACACTCATGATCACACAGACGGGCGGCGGATGCCGTGCCACCAATTACGTTGCGTTCCTGCGCAAGGCCTTGAAGGATGCAGGATTCTCACAGATCCCTGTCGTAGCACTGTCTGTGCAGCAGTTTGAGAAGAATGAGGGGTGGAAGATCACGCCGGGATTTGCTTTCGCAGCGATCAAGGCGATCTGCCTCGGTGACATGCTCACAACATTGCTCCTCAGGACAAGGCCGTATGAGAAGGTGAAAGGTTCTGCCAACGCGCTTTACATGTATCTCAACAGGGTGGGCAGGAAGATGCTCAATCCGGGTGAGAAGGATGATGACCTCTCACCGAGATACGATCAGGTAATGCCTAATAATTACTGGGACAGACCTGAGGAGGAGAAGAAGGTTATCAAGGCCTGCCTCAAGGAGATCGGTGCGGATATAGATAACATCCCGAGGATCAGATCCTATAAGAAATACGTCAATCTCGCAGTATCGCTTTTTGATAAGCTGCCTCTGCAGGATATCCCCAGGAAGCCGCGGGTAGGACTTGTCGGCGAGATCCTGGTCAAGTTCCATCCCGATGCCAATAACAATGCGATAGACGTCATTGAGGCTGAGGGCTGTGAAGGTGTGTTGCCCGGAGTTCTTGATTTCTTCCTGTATTGCTGCTACAACCCTATCTGGGCACAGAGCAACCTCGGCAGGAGCAAGCGTACCGCAAGGATCAACCAGTTGGCGATCAATGTGCTCGAGAAGTTCAGGAAGCCGATCAACGATGCCTTTAAGAAGACGGGCGGCAAGTTCATGCTCACCGAAAGGATAGAGGAACTGGCATCCAAGTCATCCACTGTCCTCAGCTGCGGCAATTTCTGTGGAGAGGGCTGGTTCCTGACTGCAGAGATGATCGAGCTTATCCAGGACGGTGTTCCGAACATCATATGTGCACAGCCTTTCGCCTGTCTGCCTAACCACGTTACCGGCAAGGGCATGATCAAGGAGCTGAGACGCCAGTATCCGAATTCCAACATTATCCCGATCGACTATGATCCGGGTGCGTCGGAGGCTAACCAGCTCAACAGGATCAAGCT
>DFIB01000193.1 GCA_002371375.1 Mageeibacillus sp. UBA3708
GGTCCTACAGGTTCCGGTAAGACAACAACAATGGCTGCTATCGTTGACTATATCAACAAGAATGAGGCAAGACACGTAATCACGATCGAGGATCCTATCGAGTATATCTATCCTCATAACAGAGCCATGATCCACCAGAGAGAGCTCTATCGTGATACACCTTCATTCGCAGATGCTCTCCATTCTTCACTCCGTGAGGACCCTGATATCGTTCTCGTTGGTGAGATGCGTGACTTCGAGACGATCCAGGCTGCTATCACAGCTGCTGAGACAGGTCACCTCGTGCTCTCAACACTTCATACGATGAGTGCTGCACAGACCATCGACAGGATCATCGATGCAAGCCCTAAGGAACTCCAGACATCTATCAGATCACAGTTTGCTACATGTCTGCGTGGTGTTATCAGCCAGCAGCTCCTTCCTACAATGGACGGTAACGGCCGTGCACTCGTAACAGAGATCATGGTTGGCAACAACGCTATCACAAACCTCATCCGTGAGGATAAGATCGTTATGATCCCCGGCGCTATCCAGTCCGGACACAAGGAAGGCATGCACACATTGAACGAAGACCTCGTTGGTCTCTTCCGTGACGGTAAGATCAGCAAGAAGACAGCTACTCTTGCTACATATGACGTTCAGGATCTCGAGAAGCAGCTTGGCAACTCGAACGCATTTGCTTTCTGATATCCCTTGATCAATGTGATCCACACTGCCCCGCCGGCGATGAGCTTGCCGGTGGGGCAGTTCTTTTGTGTATAAGTGATTTTTATGTTATTATCTTTGAGATAAAATACTGGAGATCATATATGGAATATATTATTTCGTTTCTTTTGTCGATGGTGCCTCTCGTTGAACTAAGGGGGGCGCTGCCTTATGCGCTTACACAGGGTATTCCGACCTTCTGGGCATATGTCATCTGCATCATCGGAAATATGCTGCCGGTACCGGTCATCTTTTTCTTTGCCCGCAAGGTTCTGGAATGGGGCAAGGATAAGAGGTTCATCGGCAAGTTCTTTACATTCTGCATCGAGAAGGGGCACAGGGGCGGTGAGAAGCTCAAGGCCAAGGCAGGACGCGGGCTTTTTGTTGCACTCCTGCTTTTTGTTGGAATACCGATCCCCGGTACCGGTGCATGGACAGGCACGCTTGCTGCAAGCTTCCTTGACATGGACTTCAAGTCGAGTGTCACTGCCGTCATGTTAGGCGTCGTCCTTGCCGGAGTCATCATGGGAACCGGCACCTATGTGATCATGTTTTTCGCGTCTCTTTTCTGATGAGGTAGTTTATGAAGAAAGTAGTAGTTTTCGGCGGGGGAACAGGAATATCAAATCTGCTGTCGGGCCTGAAGCTCTTTCCCATAGATGTTACGACGATCGTTGCCGTCAGTGATAACGGCAGCAGCACGGGTGTCCTCAAGGAGGAACTCGATATCCCTGCAGTAGGCGATATCGGCAAAGTACTGCTGTCAATGGCAAATGTCGACCAGGAATTTACAGACCTTCTGAGATACAGGTTCTCCAAGGAAGGAACGCTCCATAATCACCCCGTAAGGAATATAATGCTCGCAGCTCTCATAGATACTCAGGGAAGCCTTACGGAAGCTGCCAAGTACATGGCTAAGATCCTTAATGTAAAGGGCACGGTCCTGCCTCTGACCGAGGACAGGGTCGAACTTGTCGGAATGACGAAGAGGGGTGTTGATGAGTTCTACGGTGAGGAAGACGTAAGCCTCAACGTTAAGAAGATCGCCAGACTCCACTACGATAAGGAAGTTCATATCAGCTCTGAGATCAAGAAGAAGATCAAGGAGGCGGATCTCATCATATTCAGTCCCGGAAGCCTTTATACGAGTATCCTTCCGCATCTCCTTTCATGTGAGATCGTAAGTTCTCTTAAGAAGGCGAAAGCTCCGCTGATGTATGTATCCAATCTCGTTACACAACCCGGCGAGACAGACGGATACAGTGTCAGGGATCATGTCGATGTTCTCAATTCCTATCTGGAAGGCAGGAAGATCGATGTCGTAGTGGCTAACAGCGGTGAGGTCGACAAGAGGATCAAGAAGAAATATCTTGATACTGAGAATAAGTTAACGGTAGGCCTTGAGGATATCGAAGAGACAGGCGCTGAAGTCATCACGGGAGACATCTTCTCCATCGAGAATGAGAAGATAAGACACGATTCACTGAAGACAGCCTATCTGATATTCTCATATCTTATGAATAGCGAAGAAAAGGATTCCTGATCATGAAAGTATTATACGAAGGAAGTGAACGGATCAAGAAGATCACGGGTAAGAAGCCCGCGGAGGGTGATTACCGCCTGTCAGGATTTGTTTATCTCTACGGTAAAGATGATGTCTACAGGATAAAGAACATCCTGACCTGCGAGATAGTAGGCCTTACAAAGGATGAGTTTGAGTTTGTATCATCACTTAAGGAGAAGACGGCAACGCTCCGGGAGATAACGGATCGTGGCCTGGAACACCTTGTTAAGACACGTATCTTTGTTGACAAGTCATATGATGAGATCAAGCAATACAGGGATGTGGTGTTCATACTTAAGACGATGCAGAAGAAAGTAAAGGGGTATTCCAAGTTTACCATCCTTCCCACGACAGGCTGCAACGCAAGATGCGTGTACTGTTTCGAGGCAGGTTTTAAGCCTGAGACGATGACAAGGGAGACAGCTGATCACCTGATAAGGTTCATCAC
>DFIB01000113.1 GCA_002371375.1 Mageeibacillus sp. UBA3708
TACTACAATGAGCGTCACGCTTTGAAGTTAAGTTGAACCGCCGTATGCCGAACGGCACGTACGGTGGTGTGAGAGGGGGATTAATTTCCCCCTACTCGATTCTTTGTCCAAACACAGAAATATCATCCTAAGCTAATTATGAGTAAGTATTTGCTACGCTGTTTTTAAGAAGTGTCTTCTGATAAGGATAGTAATAGTCTCAAACGTCAGATTTTGCATCTTGCCGCCTCAAAATGCATCTTACCGCCATATCTGTTGTAAGGAGATGATGTCAGCTATATAGTGTCGTCAAATACAAAAGCAAAGGCGGTAATAACATGACGACTCTACTGTTTATTCTACTGGTGATAACCGAGACCGTATTCGCGGGATTGATGATGACCGTGACAACTCCCCGCAGGGAGTGGACGAGCAAGAGGCTGATTGTAAATGCGGGAGAGATGTGCATATATCTGCTCATGGTCTTTCTTCCCGGGATCGACTTCAGCTTCAGATTCAGCGGACTTATCATCCTTCTGGCTGTGAGGATCATTGTATCGGGATTATTCTTTTTTGTACGAAGACATAATGAGAATCCCAAGCGGCATGCCGCCATAATCATCAGCGCAGTCATGAATGTGATAATGTTGCTTGTGAGCATGGCGCCTGCGTTCCTGTTCAGGGACTATAACGGAAGACCGGTCAGCGGACCGTATCATGTCAGAGAGACAGAAGCGATACTCATCGACAGGTCAAGACTTGAGGAATACGAGAATGACGGTTCATACCGTGAGGTACCCGTGCATTTCTATTACCCGGAGGAAGCATCCTCGATTGAAAAGAAAACTCTGCCGCTTGTCATATTCAGTCACGGGGCTTTCGGGTACTATCAGAGCAATACTTCAACTTATATGGAACTGGCGTCCAATGGTTATGTTGTCGTAAGCCTGGACCATCCTTATCACTCGTTCTTCACAAAAGACACGGACGGCAGGACTGTGATAGTGGACAGAGAATTTATTGATTCTGCTATGAGGATCGGCGGAAGTGACGATGTTCCCGAGGCGGAGGTTTTTGATACAACATCCGAGTGGATGGAACTTAGAAAAGCTGATATGAACTTTGTTATCGACACGATCAAGGAGACTTCCGTTTCCGGATCATATGCAGACTGGTTTATAGAGGATAAGAGCAGGGATGATATTGCAAGCGCGGTAAGTCTTGTTGATACAGACAGGATCGGACTTATGGGCCACTCGCTGGGAGGCGCGACAGCCGTTACCGTCGGAAGAAGGAAAGATGTTGATGCGGTCATAGACCTAGACGGTACGATGCTTGGCGAGGAGACGGGAGTAACGGGCGGTCAGGTCACTGTAGATCAGGTGCCGTATACTACGCCTCTTCTGGCGATCGATTCAGAGAGTCATCACAAAAGCAGGATCGAAGCGGCTGAGAATGGATACGTATATGCAAATAATGTTATACTTGATAATGCATCAGAGGGATTTGGCACATATTTCAAGGGCGCAGAGCATATGGATTTCACGGATCTTCCGCTGTTCTCACCCTTCCTTGCCGATATGCTCGGCCGGGGAACTGTGGAATCTGAGGCGTGCATCGATCAGGTCAACAGGCTGGTGCTGGAATTCTTCGACTGCTATCTTAAGGAAAAGGGTGAATTTACCGTAAAAGCGTATTACTGATGGATATTAAGGTTAAGACTATCGACGGCAGCGAGAAGGAATACATAGAGATCGGCTGTCACAGAGTAAACGAGAGGGTCAATGAGATAGTACGTTTCGTGAAGCTCCGGCAGGGAAGCATTGAAGTGACGAGGGAAGAGAAGATATACCAGATCCCGGTGCCGGATATCCTCTATATCGAATCGATCGACGACAGGTCGTTCATCTATCTCAGGAATGATTGTTACGAGTCGCGCAAGAGGCTGTATGAATTCGAACAGATCCTTCCTTCGGACAGTTTTGCCAGGATATCCAAGTCGGTCATCGCCAATCTTATGAAGATCAGGTCGATACGGCCTGCACTCAACGGGAGGTTCATGTGCCAGCTGGTAAATGATGAGAAGATTATCATCTCGCGCAAATATGTGCCGGAGATCAAAGAGAAACTCAAGGGGTGAGATATATGAGAGACAGATTAAGAGAAGCACTGGTAAGCTTTTTTGTATGCGTTACATTGATTGATATGGCAATGTTTGCACTCGGACTGATCTTCAGGCCCCGGCAGCAGTTTGGCTATGAGGTGTTCATTTACCCGGTCCTGTACGGACTTATAAGCTGCATTCCTGCCCTCATCATAAACGTAGACAGGGAGATGTCGGTAAAGCAGGCAGTCATACGCAAGATCCTGCAGATGATGCTTATAACCGTTCTTCTGATCGCGCTGATCTTCTCGGGAAGTCCGGTGAACGGCGGTACCATTCTTGCTGCTTCAGGAGTTGCGTTGAGTGTTATCATTATCTATGTGGCAGTTAATATCATCTCCTGGTTCCTTGATCTCAGGACTGCAGATAAGATGACGGATGATCTTGTGAGATTCCAGGAGAGACAAGGCGGACAGACGTCGTGAGGTTAGTTGTATATGAAGGAAATACCCGTAACTGAGATCAGGAATATAAGGATCGGACAGACAGAAGATATCAATGCCGGCACCGGATGTACAGTGTTTATATCTGAGAACGGAATGAAGGCCGGAATCGACATAAGGGGCGGAGGTCCCGCTTCACGTGAAGCTGCACTGCTGGATCCTCTCATGGCGGCAGATACAATACACGGGATAGTCCTGTCAGGAGGAAGTGCCTTCGGCCTTGATGCGGCAGGCGGGGTCATGAAGTATCTGGAAGAACGGAATATTGGATACGATGTGGGTATTACCAGGGTGCCGCTGGTGGTGCAGTCGGGTATTTTCGATCTGACGGTAGGGGATCACAAGGTGAGACCGGATAAGGCTATGGGATATGAGGCGGCAAGGATTGCCATGGAAGAGCCCAATTACAGAGAAGGCAATTACGGTGCGGGTACGGGTGCGACGGCCGGGAAGTGCATGGGAATGGACAGATGCACCAAGACGGGGATAGGAAGCTACGCCGTAAGGCTCGATGATCTCGAGGTCGGTGCCGTTGTCGTTGTCAATTCACTGGGCGATGTCTACGACTGGAAGACGGGACAATGCATAGCCGGGCTCCTGAACGAAGATAAGACGGGATTTGAGTGTTCGCCTCAATTGATCAGAGAAGGGATCAGTATAGTCAGGGACAGGCTTGTACAGAATACGACTCTCGGCGTGGTGATCACAAATGCACAATTCGGCAAACCGTCACTCTGCAAGATCGCCGGCATGGCTCATGACGGCTATGCCAGATCTATCCGGCCTGTACACACGTCATTTGACGGTGACAGCATATACGCCGTGTCAGTCGGAGATATCAAAGCCGATATGGATGTAGTTGGGACGATCGCTGCGGAAGTGATGAGTGAAGCGATAATAAGGGCTGTCAGAAGCGCAGTAAGCGCATATGGTCATCCCGCATCAGGCGATATAATATAATTCATTCTGATCGCCGGTGACTGCCCACGTATTCCCCTTCTCCTGCGCGGAGATAGATGAACGTGCTCTTATAGCCGTAGTCAAGCTCGGATGCATTGTCCTTCAGTGTGTAGAATAATGTAAATCTGTCGCCAATAGCAGGGACTTTGCTCACATCAGCCGCAAAATACACACTGCTGAAGGCATCATCGGTGAAGTCGATCCTGTACCCGTCAAAGCTCGGGTCAGATATACGCTCTACCGCGCTTACGGTTGCTTCCTCAGCGAACCACTCCTGTCCTTCCGCATACAGGGAATAGCCTTCTGTTCTCATGATATCCTCATCCGTTATCTGACGCAGGGTCGTAACTGCAGATGTGCCGTCGGTGTCAATGAGTTTGTTCCACGACGTCTCGACTGTCATGTCAGATACTTTCCCGCTTGCCATCATGATGCACAGGAATACGGCCACACCGACAAACAGCATCGAGAATATAATCTCTGCAGTGATGACGGAGGGCTTCACAAGATCAGGACACATTACATTCTCGGGATTACGGGGGTCGATATTGACTGTAATCACATCGCCCAGGGCAATATTGGAATCTCTTTTGGCCGGGAATACATCATAAACGCTTCTGCACCGTGTTCCCTCATAGGAATACTCAAAAACAGGTGATGTATACATGACGGGATATCTTGGATGAGAATTGGAATCTGAATCCTCATATTCAATCTTACGGACATAACCTGTGCATCTTGCATCGGCAGTCGCCGTGTATATCAGCCTGCGGGAGAATGCGTTGATGATAGTTATGGTAAGGAGCCCGAGACCGGCACCTCCGAACAGAACGATGAAGATCCACACGAAAGCCTCACTTCCGGTGAACCTGTCTCTGAGAAGGATTAAGCCTATGATTGCGAGGCTTACAACGGTAATGAACACTCCCATCACCCTGTTCTTCAGTGATGCGCTCGAGGCCTCAGCCGGATTTGCTTTGCCTGACACTATGAGAGACAGCCCGGCGAAAGCAAAGATTCCGCAGAACATAATTCCGCCTATGGCGAGCTGCTTAAGGACCATGGATACAATGATCCCTACGAAAACAATGACAAATATAATACCGAATACCAGGGATTTCTTGCTCCTTCGTTCCTCTTCATCCGTAGGTTCCGCAGGTCTCTTGATGCCATACAGCTTGCTGTTGAGGTCACGGATGTCCGTAGTTAACAATTCCTTGGCAAAGGTATTGTATTCGCTGAATAGTCTGTGGTATTCCTCATCCGATATGAACTGGTCTTCGCTGTAATTGTGACGCGGATTATCTCCCGTGTACTGCATATCCTTATCTCCCGTAATAAGCCGGCATTATACTTAGAATTATAACATAGCTGACATTAATATCTTCAGACGGTAGAAGGAAGTGGAAATATTAAAAATATGTTAAGAAAAAGCATATTAACTACTATTATTTTGTTCCGTCTGTATAATATAACATATCGTTTTCGACTTTTTTGGGGGGTGCTTTGTAATGGAGAAGGGGGACCTTAAGGATCTAAGCCGTAAGGATCTCGTAGATGCTCTTTACACCCTCATGAAAGATGAAGAACAGCCGGATGCCGGAGCACCGGAACACAGGAGAGTTGCCCGTGAACGCAGGAAGCTCCACAAGCGGGCACGCGTTGCAAGAACTCTTCTGACGGCTCTCGGAGCCCTGACGGTGGTAGCTGCGATCGCAGTTCTCCTGTCGACTTTTGTTTTCCCGGTGATTCAGGTATCGGGTGACAGTATGGAGCCGACACTTGCTGACGGCGATGTGCTTGTCCTTCTCAATACCGATAAGTACTCGGGAGGGGAGTTGTGTTGCATAGCATGGCAGAACAAACTGCTCATAAAGCGCGTTATCGCACTGGCGGGTGACACAGTCGACATAGATGAGCAGGGAACGGTTTATGTGAACAATAAGGCACTTGATGAGCCTTATGTTACAGATAAGAGCCTTGGGGAATGTGATATCGAATTTCCGTATCAGGTTCCGGAAGGCAAGATATTTGTGATGGGAGACAGAAGAGAGTCATCCATCGACAGCAGAAGTTCCGCGATCGGTCCCGTTGGAAGCGATCAGATCGTAGGGCGTGTGCTGTTCAAGGTATGGCCGTGGGGTTGATTTGGAATGAAGAACATTGAAGGGTACATCAAATGGCTCGGGAGAGTAAGAGCAGGACAGCGCAAAGCCGCTGCCGTTGTGCTGGCTTTCTCTATTGCCGTGTCCGGAAATGTTTTCTGGCTTATGCGAACCACGGGCAACGCCATGTCTGAAGAGCCGGTCTGCGGATTGGAAGAGCACAAGCATACTGATGAGTGTTATGAGAAGGTGCTTATCTGCGATGAGGATCACGAGCATACGGATGAATGCTATGAGACAAGACTGACATGCGGACTTGAAGAGCATACCCACGGCGACAAGTGTTATATAGACATATCTTCTCATGAGCAGAAGTCTGACTGGGAAGCAACTATTCCCGAGCTCACCGGTGTACCTGCAGAGGATATCGTCAAGGTTGCAGCGTCCCAGACTGGTTATGAGGAAGGTACTGACGGCTACACGAGATACGGTGACTGGTACGGCAATCCCGACGGTGACTGGAACGTGCTGTTCGTATCGTTCTGCCTTAACTATGCAGGTATCAAGGAAGACACGATCCCCTATGGTTCAGGGTGCTGGGCATGGCAGGTAAAGCTTGCAGAGAATGATCTGCTGGTGACAGACATGTCAGAGATGCCTAAGGCCGGTGATATTCTTCTTACAGATAATGATAAAGACGGCAAGAGCGACCGTGCAGGTATCATCGCAGAGGTTACGGATGATGAGATCACCGTCATCGAAGGCGATGTGGACGGCATGGTCGGGACAGTAACATATAAGGCAGATGATACTGTGTTTGGTTATGTATCACTGAACGCTCCGGTGCAGGAAGAGATACCTGCTGAAGTGCCTGAAGAACCTGTGGAAGCAGAGACCGTTACATATGATGCTGTTACGGCATCCGGAGTGGAAGTTCACGCGGCAGCTCCTGCAGGCGCATTCCCTGAAGGTGTTACGATGAGTGCCGCAGATGTTACTGATAAGGAAGTCATCGCGCAGGCTGAAGAAGCTGCAGGCAAGGACCTCGGTGACAAAGAAGAAGTTAAGGGCACACTTGCAGTCGATATCACATTTACTGACAGTGAAGGCAACGAAGTTGAGCCTGCAGAAGGAATGTCAGTTGATGTAAACATTACTATCCCTGAGTCCAAACAGCTGGACGGCAAAGATTATCAGTTATTCCATGTAAACGAAGACGGCGTTGAGTCTGTAAGTGATGCAGTAGTATCTGCATCGGAGGCAACATTTACTTCCGACGGATTCTCTATATATGTTGTTACGGCAACAGGAGACAAGGATAAAGATAAAATCAATGCCTATCTTATTGCCGCATTCCCTTGGGACGGTTCCCAGCAACAACTTGATCCTGATAATGACGGGTATATTTCAAACTCCAAAGATCATCCATACTATCTGAGAGTTGGTGATACTCTGATCCTTAAGGGAATATCAAATGATGGTCAGGTACATACTTTCAACGAATTCTGGGGTCTGGATTTTTCCGGCATTATCAGCATAAGAGAGATTTCCAGTAAAGTTGATGAAGTAGTGATCGAAATTACAGGTCTTTCATCGACGGCAAAGGCAAACAATTCGCTTTTTAGCCCGGGCGAAGCAGCTCTTGAGTTGTCCGGAACCGGTGAGACTTTCTCGATAAAAGTAGTCGATGATACGGAGAATAACATTGTAGTTGATTTTGATCAGTTACCTGTATATGATCCGGACCACCCGAAAGATACGATAAGGACTGTAAACCTGCACTACAATGATCATGTATCACTTATCGGAACTCCTGAGAGCGATGGTGAGATCCCTCATCTGGAAGATAATCCGACTACTTGGCAGATATGTGATTCCAGTCAGATGGGATGGATCTATCATGGAAGAACTCTCGTAGTCGATGTTTGCGATTATGGCGGAAACGGGCAGGTTGTAACATACAAGACTGCAAGTGGTCTGAAGAAGGTTCGCCTTACAGTCGGTGAGGAGATGATCGACCACGCTGATATCGAGATCGCTGATGGTGGTGTCTATACAAATGTCAGTTTCGATGTCGGTGATCATGGACTGGTAAAGACTGTTACCAAGTATCAGTCATATGTCCATGGAGTAAACTCATGTACGTTATTAGATGCGAATGATCAGCGTGTTACAATGTACACTCGTAACAGCAGCCAGCATAATCCCTATGACGGTCCGATCGATACTTCAAAGGGGCATTTTCTGAGTGGAGATTATTGGCATGACAGCAGATATACTCCCGGAATGTCACAGTATGAATTGACATCGAAGTATTACAGAGAAACGGATGACGGCCCTTATATCTTTGGTAACAAGCGTTTCTACTATAGTGATGTCGATCATGTCAGATTTGATGTTGAACTGCAGATCATCCCTATGGAGATCGAGACATACGTGTGGGATGAAGTAAATAAAAAGTGGAGTGGTACCCCGACTTCCCATGTAACATATGATATTACTTACAGTTCAACTCCAAACACTCCGGGAACATATGTTAAGCATGAAGCAGGACAGCCTGATGTGACAGGCAACCTGACAGAAATTACTACTGTTGAAAGCAGCACTGTCTTTAACCTGGACAGAAGACATGTAATCGATGCTTATAATAAGTGTCCTAACCATACAGGTCTCGACTTTACAGTTCATGCAAATCATGCATCAGTTAAGTTCGGAGCTACGAAGGAACTGACGAACGGCAGGCTTCTGGGTGGTGATTTCACATTCCAGCTCGTTGATACAAGCGTGACGCCCAATCAGGTCATTGAAGTTAAGAACGCAAGTGACGGAAAGATCTTTTTTGGCAATATCGAGTACGAAGCAGTAGGAATTCATACATATGAGATCCGAGAGGTGGCGGGGGATAACCCCAATATTGCCTATGATGACACTGTCTACAGTGTAACGGTAACTGTCACTGAAGAGACGGATCCCGTCAGTGGTACGCGCTTCCTGATGGCGAATGTTACTGAAGGTACCGGAAACTATTCTTTCAAATTTATTAATCAGAACAAATTCGCACTACCCGATACCGGCGGGGTCGGTATCCTGCCGTTCATGGCAGGTGGGGTGCTCCTCATATCAAGTGCAGTCGTGCTTCTGATGCTGCGACGGCGCAAGGAGGTGGATTTGTGAAATGATAAGCGTATTAAAAAATGACAATACAAAAATACGAAAGGAACAAAAGAAAATGACTAAGACATTCAAAAAGTTGATCTCTGTTATCGTAACTCTCGTTATGGTCATGGCGATGGCTACAGTAGCTTTTGCTGCAGGCGAGAACTATTCGATAAAGATCATAAAGAAAGACACGAACGATACGGCAACGCACCGTTACGACATTTACCAGATCTTCAAGGGAGATGTGGTAGATGGCAAGCTCGGTAATATCAGCTGGGGTGCAGATGTAAAGTCGTCAGATGCATCATTATATTCCGATCTCTCTGCAGCACTCGGTGAGACTGTAGCTACCGTTGATGACGTTCTTAAAGAGCTGACTAAACTGGCAGATGAAAATGCAAACCTCGACAAGTTTGCTGCTGCTATTGCCAAGCACCTCGACGGAACGCCTACAAAGACTGCTTCTTTTGCTGCATCAGCATCATCCGATTCAGTTACTGTAACGGGTGTTGACGCAGGTTATTATCTTGTGTCTGATACGATCACCGGCAGCCATAACCCTGATGCTGTATCCAAGTTCATCCTTAAGGTAGCTTCTAATAGAACTGTTGAAGTAAAGACCAAGGAAGTTCTTCCCTCACTCGATAAGAAGATCGTAGATGCTGAAGGCAACAAGGTATCCAAGAATACGGCAAGCATTGGCGAAGATGTTGATTTCGAGATTACAACGGCAGTTCCCGATCTCACAAAAAAGGGATACGACGAGATCTATAAGTTCGTCATCACCGATACCCTGAGTGATGGTCTCACATTCAAGGGTGCATCATCTGTTACCGTTAAACTCGACGGAACGGAGCTCACACAGGGTAATGATACAGATATCAAGGATTACAAAGTTGTTGCTACGGCTGACGGATTTAAGATCGTCTTCAACAGCTCCAAGATGTACACATGGGGTACCACCGCAGCTTCCATCGGTGATGCGATCGTAGTATCTTACAAGGCAACTCTCAATGAGAACGCAGTGATCACGGATGCGGGCAACCCCAACACTGCAAAGCTCATCTATTCCAATAATCCTAATGAGGAATATGACGGAACAACTGATGATTTCGGACCTGACGATCCCAAGGGTGAGACACCTGAGGTTACAACAATCACATACACAACAAAGGTTGTGCTTGAGAAGGTTGACAAGAACGACCACACTAAGCACCTCGCAGGCGCAGTATTCACAGTTCAGGGTACAGCAGCAGATAAGGTAGTAATTAACGGTACACGTTATGTAGCTGATGCAGCCGGAACATACTATAAGCTTATCGATGGAACTTATACAACAACACCTCCGGAAACTGCTGATGATCCCAAATATGACGGAAATACAAAGTACATAAAGGAATCATTTACCGATGTTGATGAGAAGCAGGCTTCAGAGTCAGCTCTTACGATCGAAGTCGGCCCCGACGGTAAGATCGATCTGTCACACCTCGGTGCAGGCACATACACCATCACAGAGACAGTTGCTCCCGCAGGTTATGTGAAGGATCCTAATCCTCATACACTCATCATTAACTGTGACGTAACGGGAACAAATCCTGTTTGGTCATACACTTTTGACAGCAATGACATCTTTGATACGGACGCTCAGCTTCCTATCATCGTATTCGAGAACAAGAAGCCTACAGATCTTCCTTCAACGGGCGGAATCGGTACGACGGTCTTCTATGTTGCAGGTTCAGTAATGCTTGCAGCAGGCGCAGCTCTTATCGTATGGAAGAAGAGACTTGGCTCTGAAGAGAAATAATTGAAGGATGATCCGGTGTCCGGATGACACGGGCACCGGGGTCCCTTCCGGGTGACCTGATTGAGAAGAAATCTGCTGAGTATACTGATAGTTGTCTTATTGCTGGGAGGAACGGCGTTGTTGCTATATCCTACCATCGGCGAATATATCAACTCCAAACACTCGGCGTCCGTGATCAAGAAGTATCATGAAGCTTACGTGAATACGACCGATGACAGACTACAGCGGATGATCAGTGAAGCCGAACAGTATAACGATAAGCTGAGGGGTGTTCCCTCAACAATGAATGGCGGTCAGCCGCTGGGCGGGTACGATGATCTGCTCAACCTGACGGGTGACGGCATAATGGGGTACATTGACATAGACAAGATCGGCGTGGAGCTTCCGATTTACCACGGTGTGGCCAAGGAAGTGCTTCAGGTAGGTGCGGGCCACATGAAGGGTTCGAGCCTCCCGGTCGGCGGCAAGGGAACGCATTGTGTTCTGTCGGGACACAGAGGGCTACCTTCCGCCAAGCTCTTTACCGATCTTGATGACATGGAAATAGGTGACAGGTTCACGCTGACGGTCCTCGACCGTGTCATGACCTACGAAGTGGACCAGATCAAGGTCGTCCTGCCCGAGAATACGGAGTATCTCGGCATCGACAACGACAAAGATTACTGTACACTTGTTACATGTACTCCGTACGGCATCAATACACACCGTCTTCTGGTAAGGGGAGTGCGTATTGACGGCGAGGTTAACAAAGCTCCGGGCATATTCGTGTCCAATGAAGCATTTAAGATAAGTAAGGCGGTCGTAGCCACGGTAATCGCGTTACCGGCATTTATAGCGGTAGTCGTGATCACGATAATACTTGAGAGGAGGAGAACGGAGCATGCGAAGCAGAAATAAGATAATGTTCCTTTCGATGCTGCTTATGGCAGTTCTGTTCTTCGCGCCTGCAAACAGATTGCTGGCAGACGCTCCCAAGGGCAGCGACGGCAATGCGGTCCTTACCATGACGCTCAAATCATCCGGTGAAGAAGAAGCGGTAGCTTCGGGTGCGGAGGTTACTCTGTATCTCGTTGCCGAGGACAAGAACGGAACCCACGGAATGGAGTTCGTGCTGACGGATGACTATAAGGCTTCAGGGCTTGATATCGATGGCAGGATAACCCAGGAGATGATCGACGATCTTGCTTCCTATACGGCTGATAAAGGCATCGCAGGTCTTGTGACGAAGACTACGGATGAGAACGGCGTTGTTTCTTTCGACGGGCTTCCCAACGGCATCTACCTTGTCATGGCAGACAAGCTGCCTCAGGGATTCACCTCTTTCGAACCGTTCATGTATGTTCTTCCGTATTATGACACGGAATCGGGAGAATGGTTCTATGACGGGGTTGCGGAGCCGAAGATGACATATCAGCCTCCCATTGATGTGTCCGTCCGCAAGGTATGGAACGATGACGGCAAGGATAGACCTTCGTCCGTAACCGTAAGCCTTGGCAACGAGGACGGGGAGTTCGATAAAGTCAAGCTCAGTGACGACAATGAATGGAAGTACACGTGGACCGGGCTTGATGCCAATAAGAAGTGGGAGATCAAGGAGATCAACGTCCCTGCAGAGTACAAGGATACGTATTCTGTTGACGGATATGATTTCACTGTCACGAACACAAAATCGCTGATACAGACCGGACAGAATAACCGTCCGATCCCCGTTATGATCTTCGCGGGAGCATTCCTCGTGAGTGCCGGGATCATAGTGAAGGTATCAGGCAAACGCAAGAATGAGCAATAAGCGCAGGATAATCGGTAATATTCTGCTTGTTACGGGCCTTTTACTGCTCCTCGGAGCAGGAGGGCTCTATTTTTATAACATGATCGAGAGCAACAGGCAGGCGGAGGATTCGCTGGAGATCGTGTCGAGAGTCAAGACTGAGATTTCCGCCGCCGTCACTGATCCTTCCAATGATCAGAAGTCTTCTGTGGCAGAGCCGTCTGAACTGGTGCCTGCCGATGTGGGAGGAAGCCTGTACGACGGATATCTCACGATACCGAAGATAGATCTTGAGATGGCAGTATTTCACACATGGAATGATTCGTATCTCCGCAAGTCCGCCTGCAGGTATTACGGCTCCCCTTATACGAATGATTACATTATTGCAGGTCATAATTACAGGAGCGGATTCCGTAAGCTGAGAGACCTTGTCCCCGGCGATAAAGTGTACTTTACCGATATGGGCGGCCACGTAACAAAATACGAAGTAAAACTTACGGAAGTCATCGACGGCACCGATGTTGACGGCATGATCTCGGGCGGCTGGGACCTGTCGCTGTATACATGTACGTATGGCGGGGAGGCCAGGTTTACGGTAAGGTGCGGGAGAGTGTAGGAAATAGGCGTAAATATGGGTTCTTCACGGAATCCGTGGGAATGAATGCTCTCGCTTGCGTAAGATATGATAGAAGTAACTGTGTTCTATCAGTTTACCGACTAGAGTTGCTGTCATGGGTAAAAATTACCTGTAAACCAAGGATTTGTTACCGATGACAGTAACACTTATAGGTAATTTCCTTTGAATTTACCTAATTTTCTCCAAAAGTTACCGATGACGGTAACGGTTAACGGTAACTTTGCCCTCAAACAAAGAATTGAAAACTTAGGGACGGTTCTTCGGTCCTCGACGCGCGCTAAACTCAGAATTGCAGAATAATAGTTATTCCCACGAATTCCGTGAATAGCCTAAATATGCCTAATAACTTCGAAAATTGACATTATTAGCAACAACGTATAAAATTAACGGGATGTTTTACTACTAAGCGGTATGGAACATCGGGATTAAAATAGCTCAGTCCTGATTTGAGGAGGAACAGGGAGTTATTAGCGCCCGGACCTACACGGTTGACGAGGTTGGCAGTTATCGAAATACTCGGCGGGTTCTGTCACGGCTACCGCAATAAGCGGAGAAGAGCGGCCGTCAGAGAGATGCATAAAAAGCAGAATCAACACTGTAACAGAGGCACTCTCAAGCTCCATAATAACGACAGCAGTGTGCTGCCGGTCTGTTAGAAGGAGATAAAAATGAGAGTAGTAATTCAGGATAATTATGACAAGATGTGTAAGTGGGCTGCAAATTACATCGCAGCTAAGATCAATGCACACAAGGAAGCAAGACCCTTTGTACTCGGTCTTCCCACAGGCTCTTCACCTATCGGTGTCTATAAGGAGCTCGTAAGGAAGAACAAGGCAGGCGAGGTATCATTTGCCAATGTAGTTACATTCAATATGGACGAATACCTCGGACTCCCTCACGAGCACGATCAGAGCTACTGATACTTCATGCATGACAATTTCTTTGATCACCTTGTTGACATGAAGCCTGAGAATATCAATATTCTGAACGGAAT
>DFIB01000020.1 GCA_002371375.1 Mageeibacillus sp. UBA3708
AGCTGATGGGAGGAAGAGGCGGAATCTCTGAGATCGAGCCGTATGGTACGCGTACACTGAGATTCCCGATAGATTTCGACAGGTTCAAGACAGACGGCTGGGCTCAGGGTAAGAAGGAATTCGTTGATATATATCTTGGCGCTCTGTCGCATGAGCTGGTATTTGATATTACGCTCAGGCTTGATAAGGATACGTATTATGCAGGCAAGGGATATGAGATCGCGTTCTATCAGGCAGTGATCGCTTCCGATGTGGCTCTGCCGTTAAGCAAAGACGGTGATAAAAAGCCGGAACTTGCAGATAGGAAGGCTGACGATACCAAAGCACTTCCGGCTCCCAAGGAGGAAGAAGACAAGCCTCTCGAGGACGGTATGACCGTCAGGATGGCCGACATCGAAGAGGAGCTTGCGGTGCCTGAAGTCTCATCCCTAAGCGAGAGTATCGTTGAAGAGGAATTGAATGTTGAGGAACTCAGAGAGCCTAATCAGGTAAGCGAGATACCTTCGAATATCTTCGTTGGCAATGACAAGTACAAGTTCGGTTTCTCCAGGAAGAAAGGTGCGGTCAATGCCATCATCGTCGACGGCTTCAATTTCCTCAACGGATCGTTCCTGCCAAGCTTCTACAGGTGTCCTTCCAATATAGACAGAACCGACAGGAACTTTGTTCTTGCCAAGACGGTATTCTCCAAGGAGAGCGACTACGAGGAGATACAGAGTTCTCTGGAATTTAAGAGGTGTGAATACAGCATGAAGGATGGTGTGTTCGGACTTATGGCATTCTACGGCTCTTTCGCGATGAAAGGCGATGTAATCCTCTATTATGAGATAGCCAGATCGAACGTGCTCAAGGTCACTCTGGACTTCACCCCTAAGTATGACATGATCAGGTACGGCATCAGATTTCCGCTCGTCAAGGATGAGACGGTGTGCACATGGTATGGAAGGGGCCCCGGAGAGTCGTATTACGACCGTAAGAACGCCAGCAAGATCGGACTGTTTGCAGCCGAGACAGATAAGATGTATCATGCATATGCAAGACCTGCCGAGAACAGCTGTCACAGCGATACGCAGGTCGTCAAGATCTCGAATACTTCCGGGGACGGCTTCCTTCTGAGGCGTGCCGGCTCGCAGAGATTTGACTTCACGGTGCTGCCGTTCACGCCCGAGCAGATGAACAATTACCTGCACGAGGAGCAGCTCATGCGCAATGATTTCTGCGAATTCTTTGCCGATTTCTGCTCGAAAGAGATAGAGCGTACGGTCAACAACATCTCGGCTCTGCCTCTTAAGAAAAACGTTCATTACCGCGATACATTCGAGTTTGAACTGAAGGGCAGGAACGATTGAGATACAAAGCAGTTATTTTTGATCTTGACGGCACATTGCTGTCGACATTGGCGGATCTGACAGGAGCCGTTAACATTGCATTGGAAATGAACGGGATAGCGTCCGTTACCGAAGAAGAAGTGAAGAGCTTTATAGGCAACGGTTCTTACAAGCTCATCGAACGGGCCGTCAAGGGAGCCTCATGTGATGTTGCCAAGGTGCATTCTGATTATAGGAACGCATATCTTGACCACTGTCTTGATAAGACAGTTCCGTATCCCGGGATCGTTGACCTGCTTAAGGAATTAAGAGGAGCGGGAGTTAAGGTTGCAGTCAATACGAATAAGCCTTATGATCCCGCAGTCAAGGTGCTTGATATGCATCTTCACGGATTGCCGGATATGATAGCTGCCCAGTCCGATACTATACCTCGCAAGCCCGATCCCACGGGTGTATTTAAGATAATGGAACAGCTTGGTGTGAAGCCCGATGAATGCTGCTATGTAGGTGACTCTGATGTGGATATCAACACGGCCCGCAATGCGGGAATCGACGTTATTAGTGTCGACTGGGGATTCAGGGATCGTGATTTCCTGAAGGAGCACGGTGCTGTCACAATCTGTTCGGATGCGAGAGAACTGCGCAGCAGGCTTCTCGGTTGAACGGAGCTTTGTAATTTATCTGTTTTTTGTTAATTATTTTTGTCTTTTTCGCCCCGTTGTATGAGGCTCTTCAGCTGCATGATTCAGGAAATGACTTTTTTGCAAGCGTCGTCTCTGCTGCAGACAGGATAGTTCACGAAGAAGACAGGCAGCCTGCAGCAAGATCTGTACAGTGTTCTCTCACAGTCCCGTCTTCAGGTTCGGCGGGGATGAATTCGTCGTTATACTCACCGGCAAGGCCCTTGAGCAGCGCAATGATCTTCTTGAACAGTTCAGGGCGGCTGCATCCACCGGTTCAAAAGATCATGTTGATGATCCGGTTGTAGCATCGGGCATTGCGGTGTATGATGTTGGTGCAGACAGGAGCGTGACGGATATTTTCGAAAGGGCAGATGCCTCCATGTACGCGAATAAAAAATCATTGAAAGAGCTTCGATAATAACTGTGAACATAAACGACGACAAAGATCTTATCTGGCAGGAGATAGAGACAGAACACCTTATACAGAACGAGTGGATTGACCTGCGCAAGTCCAAATACAAGTTCCCTGACGGCAGTGAATTCGAACCGTATTACAGCTACAGCAGACGTGATTATGTTGTTATAGTCGCATCCGACGAAGACGGCAATTATCTGTGCGTCAGACAGTTCAGGCAGGGAATAAAGCAGGTTACGACAGAATTTCCGGCGGGCGGCATCGAGCGCCGCGACGGCCGGGAATACAGAGATGCAGGCAGCAGTGAGATATCAGCTGAGGATGCGCTTGAAGCGGCAAAGCGAGAGCTCCGCGAAGAGACGGGATATGAATCTGACGAGTGGCGTCATCTCCTGACCGTGCCGTCCAATGCGACGATCGCGGATAATTATGCTCATCTTTTTGTGGCGCGCAACTGCCGCAAAGTATCAGGATTATCCCTGGACCGTACGGAATTCCTCAAGGTTATTAAGTTGTCCGCTTCAGACATTGAATCCCTTATTGCATCCGGCGGATTCCAGCAGGCGATGCACGTGGCGGCGTGGCTGCTGGCGCTGAGGAGATGAAAGTGAAGTCCGTTGTTTGATATTCTTTCGGGAGGTGACGTATGCCGTTTGTAGATCTTAAGATTACAGTGCCTGTTGAGGCAAGTGTTAAGGAACAGTTGAAGAGTGATATAGGGCAGGCGATAACGACTCTTAATAAGAGCGAGTCGTACCTCATGGTCGGTATCGAGGATTCTTATGATCTGTGGCTTGGCGGCCGCAAACTTCAGAGAGGTGCATATGTGTCTGTCAGCCTGTACGGGAACGCGCTGCCTTCAGATTATAATACGATGACGTCACAGATATGCGGCATCCTTAACCGGCGGATCGGAATACCGGGCGACGCCGTGTATGTAACGTACCATCCGGTCAACGACTGGGGATGGAACGGCCGTAATTTCTGAACGTAAGGGGTATCGGCTGATACCTCTTTTTATTTGGGTGGTAACACCCGGGATGACGTAATTCACAGAATCATGCACAAAGCTGATTATTTTTATGTGAACGATTCTATGTAAACCCGGAACCGAAGCGGGTAAATCAGTTGGACATGCAGAGTAGATCGGGTCACTCCGATCGTCAAAGACACCAACAGTGAAGCCCGCAACTGCTTGCGAGCGAACTTCCGCAGGTTTGGTGCCGGGATGGGCAGCTTCAAGTTTTACATGATGTAAAATGCGAGCGCCAAACCGAGGACTGTAGCGAGCAAGTCTGTTGCCGGGCGTTGAGTAGAGCTCAGTCTTTGGCGAAGCCGGTGGCGGTCTTATTCTGTATAACACTCTATATAACCGTCACTTACACAGAGAACTAGTCAGAATACTCTGTGTAACACTCTATCTAGCAGCCACTTACACAGAGGACAAGTCAGAATAACAGACTGATTCCTTGCGGCGGCCTGTCTTGAGCAGAAACCACTTTCAGCAAGGCTTTAAGACTTTTCCGAAGGATCTGCAAAAAATTTTTTGAAAAATTTTCAAAAAACAATGAACCTTTTCGTTTTAGGCCTGTCTTATGGTTATAACACAAAGATGAGAACGGAGGTTTTTGTTATGAAAAGTGTAAAGTTTTTGAGTGTAATGGCAGTTGCAGCAATGATGATGGCAGTCGGCGGATGTGACAGGATCGGCGAGCCTCTGACGAGGACAGACGGTACTGTTCAGACCGGCAGAAGCACACAGAGCGTCGTCGTTGATGGTGAGGAAGAGTTCAGTAAGGTTGGTGACCTTATTCCTTTATCAAGAGATAACAGACAGTCAGAACTTGTCAGAAATGATCTTGCTGTTAATGATCAAGATGAGCAGGAACCGGAGAAGAGGAAGAAGGAGATTCCTGATCCTACAGTAACTCCCACTCCCGAGCCGACTCCCGAGCCGACACCTGCTCCCACGGCAACGCCCAAGCCCACAGCGACGCCGAAGTCTACGGCAACACCTGCTCCCACGGCAACACCGAAGCCCACGGCAACGCCCGTACCGGAAATAACTGAAGCGCCCGCTCCTTCTGAAGCAGATGAGACAGAGGTAATCCCGGAGGTTACTGAGCCCGAGACCACAGAGACACCCGTTTCTTCATGGCAGGCAGAGTACCTGAGACTTGCTCAGGAATATGCTTCTAATCATGAGGCTCCTCATTTCGCGCTCGCTCAGGTAACATCCGATGATATCCCCGAACTGATAATGTGGGAAGTTGTGCAGGGAACAGGTGTTGATGAATACTACAACCAGGATCCTTACGTAATCTATTCGTTCAACGGTGAAGAGGTCATCAAGCTCGGTGATATGGTTGACGAATATCCTTGGGAGGCAGGAGCACACGGCACAGAGGGAAGCTCACTTTGCTATCTGGAGCATGGCGGAGCATTCTTCAGAGGTGCAGACCGCTTTGATATGGGTGCTGTGGCCTTCAGGGGATACTGGATCGTAAATGACGAAGAGTCATCGATGAACGAGGAGTGGTTCTACTTCTGCGCATATGACATCACGAAATACGATTCCGTTGCCAATGTGCCTTCAAAAGAGATCGTCGACGATCAGTTCAGCATCGATAATCCGTACATCTATACATTTGACGATGAGACAAGTGAATACATAAAGATAACAGAAGCGCAGAGAGGATTCCTCCGGGCAGTTGACGGTGCGGAAGACGAAGCATGGAAGACGATAGAAGAGATATCCCTCGAAGATCTCAGTGCTGCACTTCAGTAAAGAATCTGAGATCTAAAGAACAGAAATCATAAAACTTAGATAATATATAATTATTAACCACAGGAGGTTGACTATGAAAGGTATTAGAGTTTTAGGTTTGGCAGCAGCTGCTGCTATCATGATGGGTCTTTGCGGATGTTCATCCAAGACGATGCTCAAGAACAGGGAGGGTGACCGCCTCAAGCCCGACGAGATCGAGGTTGGTGATATCGTCAGGATGGGCGACTATCACGGTGCAGACAAGTGGATAGTCCTTGACATTGACGACGGGCAGGCTCTGCTTATCTCCAAGAATGTAGTTGATGTCGTCGAATTTGACGAGAGCAGTAATAAATGGGAGAAGAGTGAGATCAGAGAGTGGCTTAACGGTGAGTATCTTGAAGAGACATTTGACGATGATGAACAGAAGGCTCTTGTTGATGAAGACGGCGACCGTGTTTTCCTCCTGTCTGAAGAGCAGGTCAAAAACCTTGTTGATTCATCCGACCGCAAATCCGAGCCGACAGATTACGCGATCAAAAACGGTGTTTATAAGAGCAACGGTTATTCCATATGGTGGACAAGTACAGCATCAACTACATCCAAGCCCAAAGTGAGATGCTATTCATCATCAGGTTCCACGACATCCAAAACCCCCGATGATCAAAGCATAGGCGTCCGTCCCGCCATCCTCGTAGAGATAGGCGAATGATAATCGTGCCGGGGAAGAGCACAAACTGATTGTAAATATTTACGCGTATTAATATAATTAACTCAAAACAGTCAGTGAGGTGCACGGCACATGGGAATGACGATAACTCAGAAGATATTGGCTGCCCACGCAGGCCTCAAAGAGGTTACTGCGGGGCAGCTTATTGAAGCGGATCTTGACAAAGTCCTGGGTAATGACGTGACGACGCCTCCGGCGATTAAGGTTTTCGCTAAGGTCGGAACAGATAAGGTGTACGACAAGGACAGGGTCCTTCTGATCCAGGATCACTTCACGCCGAATAAGGATATCAAATCTGCTGAGCTTGCAAGGTGCATGCGGTGTTTTGCACACGAACAGGAGATCAGCCATTATTATGAACTCGGCAGGAGCGAGATGGGAATAGAGCATGTCATCCTTCCCGACAACGGGCTTGTATTTCCCGGAGATACGGTGATAGGCGCAGATTCCCACACATGTACTTATGGGGCTGTCGGCGCATTCTCGACAGGTGTAGGATCAACGGATCTGGCATGCGCGATGGCGAGAGGCAAGACATGGTTCAAGGTTCCTGAAGCTATCAAGGTTGTGCTTACCGGGAAGATGAAGCCGTATGTAACAGGCAAGGACGTGATACTCCACATAATCGGTATGATCGGTGTTGACGGAGCCTTATACAGATCTCTTGAATTTACCGGTGACGGTGTCAGGAATCTGTCTATGTGTGACCGCCTGACGATATGCAACATGGCTATCGAGTGCGGCGGTAAGAACGGAATATTCCCGGTTGATGACGTGACTGTCGAATATATCAGCAAGACGAATCCGGAACGGTTTGTGGCAGGTGATTATAAGGTGTATGAAGCGGATGAAGATGCGGATTATGTGAGGACGATAGAGATCGATCTTGCGGATGTCCCGCTGACAGTGGCACTGCCTCATCTCCCTTCGAATACGAAGCGTGCAGATGATGTCATAGATATGAAGATAGACCAGGTCGTTGTCGGGTCCTGTACAAACGGCAGGATCGACGACATCCGCATGGCTGCTCAGATACTGAAGGGCCGCAAGGTTCATCCTTCAGTAAGATGCATTATTATTCCCGGATCGCAGAAAGTGTACAGAACAGCCCTTGATGAGGGACTTCTGGCAATCTTCGACGATGCAGGTTGTGTCATTTCCACTCCTACCTGCGGGCCGTGTCTCGGAGGTCACATGGGCGTGCTCGCCAAGGGTGAGAGATGCGTGTCAACGACGAACCGGAATTTCGTGGGGCGCATGGGACATATCGAGTCCGAAGTAATACTGGCAGGTGTACCCGTGGCATGTGCATCGGCCGTTCTCGGCCGCGTCGGCGTACCGGAAGAACTGTGAGGTGAGGTTATGAAGGTTAGCGGTAAGGTTTTTAAGTACGGAGATAATGTTGATACTGACGTGATAATTCCGGCACGCCATCTCACATCTGCGGATCCCGAGCATCTCAGGCAACACTGCATGGAGGATATTGATGCTTCGTTCGCCGGCAGCGTCAGCGCGGGTGACATAATGGTGGCAGGTAAGAATTTCGGGTGCGGGTCATCGAGAGAGCATGCCCCCGTAGCTATCAAGGCAAGCGGGATATCGCTTGTAATCGCTTCTGATTTTGCCCGCATATTCTACCGCAATGCGATCAATACCGGTCTTCCGATAATGGAGTGCCCGGAGGCATCCTCCCGCATCGGGAACGGTGATATAGTCGAGGCTGACTTCGATACCGGCGTGATTAAGAATATCACAAAAGGCGAGTCTTATCAGGCCGCTGCTTTCCCTGAATTCATTGGCAAGATCATCGCGGCCGGCGGTCTTGTAGAATACACTCGAAAGGAGCTCGGCTTATGATTCCGTCAGCTACTCACAAGATAGCAGTCATCAAAGGCGACGGCATCGGTCCTGAGATCGTCTCATCAGCGATGCGTGTTCTTGACAAAACTGCTGCCCAATATGGCTTCAGATTATCGTACAAGGAACTCCGCGCCGGCGGCTGTGCCATAGATGACTGCGGCGTACCGTTGCCCTCTGATACCCTGGAAGGATGCAAGTCATCAGACGCAGTCCTTCTCGGCGCGGTCGGAGGTCCAAAGTGGGACAGCATGGAACCGTCGCTGCGCCCCGAACGCGCGCTGCTCGGACTTCGCGCAGGACTCGGTCTTTATTCCAACCTCAGACCGGCATTACTGTTCAAAGAATTAGCATCAGCGTCCCCTCTCAAGGATGCCGGTGAGATAGATATCCTCATTGTCCGCGAATTGACCGGTGGTATCTATTTTGGTGACAACGGCATGTATGAGAGTGATGATATGCTGCCAGACGGTTCCGTCAAAGGCGTAGTCGCTTATGATACCGAAGCATACTCGGAAGGTGAGATCAGGCGCATAGTCAGGCAGGCATTCGAGCTGGCGCGGGGACGCAATAAGCACCTGACTCTGGTTGATAAGGCCAATGTCCTCAGGACATCCAGACTCTGGCGTTCTGTCGCAGGCGAGATCGCATCGGAGTTTCCTGATGTTACCTTGGATTATCTGTATGTTGATAACTGTACGATGCAGCTGATTGGACGCCCGTCGTCATTCGACGTCATCGTCACGAGTAACATGTTCGGCGATATCATCTCGGATGAGGCCGGCATGATCACAGGCTCCATCGGCATGCTTCCTTCGGCATCTCTCGGTGCTCCAGGTACCCCCGGAATGTATGAGCCGATCCACGGCTCCGCTCCTGATATTGCCGGCACCGGGAAAGCAAATCCTCTGGCAACTATCCTGTCCGCCGCAATGATGCTGCGCTGGTCACTGGATGAATCTGAAGCTGCTTCATGTATTGAGAATGCAGTGCGTGGTGTTATCTCTGCAGGTTACAGGACTCCGGATATCGCATCAGGCGCAGAAGGGGAGATCCATGTCGATACGGAAGGAATGACAGAGGCAGTGCTGAAGTTCGTGGTCTGAACAGAAGGTCTTCACGTGATCTGCGGGAATTTGGCTTGCTGTCTGTAGCAGTACCGCCACACCCGGCATAAGCGTCTGACTGCCTCATTTGACACGATTATAAATAACACTGAACGTAAGCGCAGTAGAAAAAAGCGAGGACCTTTAAGCGTCGCCGTCAGTTCTGCGTACTTCAAATGTTATGCGTACTTGCAGTGACGGCGTAAGCGCCTGTCCTCGCTTTTATTCTACGAAGCGTTCTTATTCGTTAACGATCCGTTCCTGATTGAACAGCTTGCTGATGATGAACAGGCACAGTGCACCGAATATGATGTTTATGCCGCAGGTCGTCAGCATTTCGACGGGGGTGAAGCCGTTGAGCAGGATGTTCTTGGTGAGGTATGTCGCATTCCACATCGGAACAACGTAGTTGTAGAATCCGAACTTCGCGAGGACGGTGTTCATACCTTCGTTGGATGTGAGGAATGAGCCGACAAACAGGATCATGATCGGGATGACTGTGAGAGTCTGGGCAGATCTTGATGTCTTGGCTAATGTAGAGATGATCAGGATCAGTCCGACGAGGGCAAATGCCACACTTATTATCGTGATGAATACGTAGACATAGTCGATAAATGCGTAGTTGATGATATCGGCGCCCATCATCTCACGGAAGCTCTGCATGAGGAAGGCGAGTCCTGCGAATGATGACAGTGAGCTGATGCCTGCAGCGGTCATTACTGCGAGTGCTTTACCGAGGGCGACGCTTGTGCGGCTGACCGGAGTGATGAGTACTGTATTGAGGAAGTTGCTTTCCTTATCGCCTGCGATTATGTTGCTGGCCAGTGCCATGATGCCGTATACGATAGTCATGATAAGCAGACCCGGTACCATGCTTGCCATTGCGTTGCGGCCCTGATATGTCTCATCGCCCTGGTCGTACGTCTTTGTCGTATCGGCGTTGATCGTGAACACCACGGGACGGATCGTCTCGAGATAGTTGTTGAATGCTTCCTTGATCATCATTGAATCAGTGTAGGAAGAGTTGTAATAGATCTCAATATCCGACACGGGCTTGCCTTCTGTGATCTCCGTCGTGAAATCATCGGGGAAGATGACGAGCAGTTCCGCGTCCTTGTTCTTGATGTCCGTGATGCATTTGTCCACATCGTCGGGCTCGCCGGCGAAACCGATCTTTTTGAGTTCTTCCTGCATGTATTCGGGTGCATTGACCGCGTAGGCTTTGTATGCCTCTTCTTTGGAAGAGTTATCCATCATTGTCATGAGCTTGCCTTCGCCGAACATGATAAGAAAGGGCATGAGCACGCACATCAGGAGGATAGACCTGTCCTTAAGGATGGACCTGACTTCTTTCTTGTAAACCGTAAGTGTATCTCTGAACATTTATATCACCATCCCTTACTGCTTCTGATACTTCTGATAGATATCGTAGAACGAGTCTTCGAGCGAGCGTCCGTTCATGAGGTTGGGAAGAGTGTCGTCAACGACGATCCTGCCTTCCACGATCATGGCGGCGCGGTCACAGATCTTCTCAACGAGATCAAAGAGGTGAGTAGAGAGGATGATGCACTTGCCCTCTTCCTTCATCCTCAGGATGAACTCTCTTACT
>DFIB01000063.1 GCA_002371375.1 Mageeibacillus sp. UBA3708
TGCACAAATAGTCTGCGTACGCAGCAAATATGTTCCGGTAAGGCCGGTTTCATTCACAAGATTACTGCGTACGCAGCAAATATGTTCCGGTAAAGGCGATTTTATTCACAAGTTTACTGCGTACGCAGCAAACATGTTCCGCTAAACCCGATTTCATTCACAAAGTTACTGCGTACGCAGCAAATATGTTCCGGCAAACCCGATTTTGTTCACAAAGTTACTGCGTACGCAGCAAACATGTTCCGCTAATATTTTTACCTGCACAAATAGTCTGCGTATACTGCAGAACTTTCCCCGCAGTACTCATCGTTTGTAAATTTCTCTTGACAATACACATCCGCAGGGGTATTCTTACCCCAACATTGACAATTGAATAGTTCAAACCGTTGAAGCGGAAGTAAAGATGGATACGATCCCACAGAGAGCCTGCGATGCTGAGAATCAGGCGGACACCGGTACATCATAATGGGCCGCCGAGGGCACAGTCAAAGGGCAGGGCTTTCTTGTCAGTTCCGAGTATCTGTGACGTGACGCATACGTCAGTTGCGAGGGATATGTCAGTATCCTGCAGAGAGCGCGAGCATCGTGAATCAAGGTGGCACCGCGGATTAGCTTAAGATTAATTCGTCCTTGAACAAGAAGAGTATTCTTGTTCGGGGACTTTTTTATTGTCATAAAGCTAAGAAGGAGGAGAGTTGCGATCATGGTTATCAGACCTGAATTAAACGAGATCCGTGAACTTGCTGCCGGCGGTGAATACAAGATCTGTCCGGTATCATGTGAGATACTGTCTGACATAAAGACACCTATTGAAGTTCTTAGGATCCTCAAGGCGAATTCGACTCATGCATATATGCTCGAGTCGGTGGAGGACAGCAAAAGATGGGGAAGATACACTTTCCTCGGATTTGATCCCAAGTCGGAGATCACGTGCTTTAACGGAGAACTCAAGATCGACAGACGGATCATAAAAACAAATGAACCCGGCAGGTACTTAAGAGAGATAATGGCTGAGTATAAGAGTCCGAGATTCGATTATCTTCCTACTTTTACGGGCGGACTTGTAGGGTATTTCTCATATGATTACATCAAGTATGCTGAGCTGTCATTGAGACTTGATGCAAAGGACAGTGAACACTTCAAAGACTGTGACCTGATGCTGTTCGATAAGGTCATCGCTTTCGATAATATGAGGCAGAAGATCGTGCTTATCGCCAACATCAAGCTGGACAACATCGACAGCGAATATGAACGCGCAGAGAGAGCACTTAAGGAACTTGCAGACCTTATCAGGAACGGAAGATCAGATGAGGATGAGACCGGAAGACTGTTGTCTGATATCAGGCCGCTCTTCGGTAAGGAAGAGTTCTGCAGCATGGTGGATAAGGCAAAGCACCACATCAAGGAAGGAGACATCTTCCAGATCGTCTTAAGCAACCGTCTCGAGGCTGATTATGAAGGAAGTCTGCTTAATGTTTATCGTGTGCTCAGGACACTCAATCCGTCACCGTATATGTTTTATTTTGCAGGTACGGATGTTGAGGTGGCAGGAGCTTCCCCGGAGACTCTCGTTAAACTTACAGACGGTGTATTGTACACATTCCCGCTTGCCGGAACACGACCGAGAGGCAAGACCGGTGAAGAGGATATAGAGCTGGAGACAGATCTTCTGTCAGATGTAAAGGAACTTGCCGAGCATAACATGCTCGTTGACCTCGGCCGCAATGATATCGGCAAGATCAGTAAGTACGGTTCCGTTGAAGTCGAGAAGCTCCATTCGATAGAGAGATTCTCACATGTCATGCATATAGGTTCAACTGTGAGGGGAGAAATCAGGAAAGGGTATGACGCTTTCGATGCGATCGATTCGATCCTGCCTGCCGGAACACTGTCCGGGGCTCCCAAGATCAGGGCATGTCAGCTTATCAACGACCTGGAGAACAACAAGCGGGGAATCTATGGCGGAGCTATAGGTTATATCGATTTCACCGGCAACCTTGACACGTGCATCGCGATAAGGCTCGCTTATAAGAAGGACGGAAAGGTCTTTGTCAGGAGCGGAGCCGGTATTGTTTATGATTCGATTCCCGAGAAGGAATACCAGGAATGCATCAATAAGGCTAAGGCCGTAATAAAGGCAATAGAGGAGGCGGAAGAATGTTACTGATAATAGATAATTACGACAGCTTCTCATATAACCTCTACCAGATGATCGGCAGCATATATCCGAATATCAGGGTAATCCGCAACGATGCAATGACCGTATCAGAGATAGAAGAACTTGCCCCCGATGCGATCGTCGTATCACCGGGACCGGGAAGACCTTCGGATGCAGGTGTATGCATCGATGTCATTAAGCAGCTGGGGCCGAAGATCCCAATGCTCGGAGTGTGCCTCGGACATCAGGCAATGTGCGAAGCGTACGGTGCAACGATTACATATGCAAAGGAACTCATGCATGGCAAGCAGAGCATCGCTACTGTAGATCCCACATGCAAGCTATACAGAGGTATGTCCAACAAGATCCGTGTCGCCAGATATCATTCGCTTGCGGCAGATCCGTTAACAATGCCAAAATGCCTTAAGGTCACCGCAACCGCAGATGACGGTGAGATCATGGGTGTCAAACATGAATCATACGATATGTACGGAGTTCAGTTCCATCCCGAGTCGATAATGACTCCCGACGGCAGGACAATGTTGAGCAATTTTATTGATATAGCAACAACAAAAAATAATTATAAAAGGAGACCAGGAACATGATCAAAGAGGCAATCATCAAAATCGTAAACAAAGAAGATCTCACATATGATGAGGCGTATACCGTTATGAACGAGATCATGAACGGAGAGACAACCCCCACGCAGAATGCGGCCTTCCTCGCGGCGCTGTCCACGAAGAGCGCCAAAGCCGAGACTATAGACGAGATCTCCGGCTGTGCCCAGGCAATGAGAGAGCATGCCGAGCCCGTGCCTCATCCCGGAATGGAGGTCCTCGAGATCGTCGGAACGGGAGGAGATAAGGCAAGCAGCTTTAATATCTCCACAACATCTGCCTTTGTAATCGCTGCAGCTGGCGTTAAAGTTGCAAAGCACGGCAACCGTGCTGCATCCTCCAGGAGCGGTACAGCTGACTGTCTCGAGGCTCTCGGGGCTAATATCAACCTGACACCTGAACAGTGCGTCAAGCTCCTCGATGAAGTTGGCTTCTGCTTCTTCTTTGCACAGAGATATCACACATCTATGAAGTATGTCGGCGCGATCCGCAAGGAGCTGGGATTCAGGACTGTGTTCAATATCCTCGGTCCCCTGACCAACCCTGCAAAGCCGGAGTTCTTCCTGCTCGGTGTTTATGATGAATACCTTGTCGAAGTAGTTGCGCATGTTCTGGGATCTCTCGGCGTTAAGAAGGCGCTTGTCGTCTACGGCATGGACAGGCTCGACGAGATATCCGGAAGCGAAGAGACATTCGTCTGTGAGCTCAATAACGGTGAGTATAAGAAGTATCACATCAAGCCCGAGGAGTTCGGTCTTCTCCGCGGCACCAAAGAGGATATCTTAGGAGGAACCCCCGAAGAGAATGCACAGGTCACAAGAGACATTCTCTCAGGCAAGATCACCGATACACGTCGAAATGTTGTCCTCATGAATGCCGGCGCGGCAATTTATGCGGGCGGTGCAGCTGAGTCCATAGCAGAAGGCGTTAAAAAGGCGGCAGCGATGATCGATTCCGGCGCTGCTCTCGACAGGCTTGAGAGATTTATCAGGCTCTCTAACGAGGTGTGACATGTCAGATATTCTGAACACCATCGCCGATGCGGCAAAGATACGCGTCGGGAAGTCAAGAGAGATCGTCTCCGACAGCAGGATAAGAGATCTTGCATACGCTTCAGGCAAGGGGGACCTTGAGTTCGAGAAATCACTTAAGAGTGAAGGAATGAGCTTCATCTGTGAGTGCAAGAAAGCATCTCCCTCCAAGGGGATCATTGCGGAGAATTTCCCCTATGTTGATATAGCCGGCCAGTACGAGGCGGCAGGCGCTTCCGCCATTTCTGTCCTCACGGAGCCGCAGTGGTTCAAGGGCGACATCAGGTATCTTGAAGAGATCAGCCGTAAGGTTAAGATTCCCTGCCTTCGCAAGGACTTTACCGTTGATGAATACATGATCTATGAGGCGAAGCTCCTCGGCGCGTC
>DFIB01000002.1 GCA_002371375.1 Mageeibacillus sp. UBA3708
TGGAATTTAACTTTTCACTTCAGCGTCTATGTATCTTTTGCCCTATCAGGCTTTATCTCTCACAGAATACCAGTTCACTGTTCTCGATCGACAGAGTACCGTACGTCTTTTGATCTCCTCCGAATTCTCTCTTCTCCACGGAAATAACATCATCAGAGCTGCCCATTATCCGGTAATCGTATTTCCCGCGTTCATTCAGCATATAACCCTGATCATTGTGGACATCATATACAACGACCAGTGTCGTTACCATTCCGCTTCCCGTAGTGACGGTAGAGCACAATTCAGGATGACCGTCTTTATTAATATCGCATTCAACGGCAGGCTCGGCAAAAGTTCTCATGAGAGTGACGTTCTCATGAATGTATCTGGAGAGCGGTGTTGGAAGATACGTCTCTCCTGTTCCGTCAGTCGATGCAGCACCCGTATCTGCCGTTGCCTCCGTCGACTGATCTGTAATCTGTTCGGGCAGAATCTTCTCTCCATTTGTCGGCGGCGTGATCTCACAGCTGTCCCAGCCGTCTCCGTGTCCCTCACTGTAACCGGTTACCTTGAAAGTACCGCTGTACGTGACTCCGGATCCGTCCTTAACGGTATAAGACCCCGTAGAAGTGAATTCTGTGCGTGCATATACTTGATTTTCTTTCGGTTCAGATTCATACGCGGTGATATCATCGACCGTCGTGACAGGTTCAAAGCCGTAAAGGGAATTAACCTTCACATACACTGCCATTTGTGTCAGAGACTGATAGAACTCCCTTTCGCGCTGCGTGAGATCCTTCGCCTTTTTGCCGGTGCATCCGATCATCGAGAACGCGACCGCCAGTATCATTATCAAGTATCCTATACGTCTAATCATGGTCCCCACTCTTGTTCCTTATGCCGAAGGCATGTCCGTCCCGCGCGTGGATCCGCTGCTTCTCCTCATACATCAGCTTGTCTGCCCTTGCAAAAACATCATGATATGAATGATCTGAATCATGGTCAAATACCGCACTCCCAACCGACAGAGAGACCCTCTTCTCCAATATATCCGAGGACGTTCTCTCCTTCTCGAGCATCGCCTTCAGCGATTCGAGATGCTCATCAAGCCGCGCATATTCTATACCGGATGCGATTACCACAAATTCATCCCCACCTATCCTGAATACAGAACTCATTGGAAATGCCATGCAAAGTATCTTGGCAGCCCACTTAAGAGCATGATCGCCGGCCTGATGGCCCAGATTATCGTTGATCTGCTTAAGATAGTTCAGGTCGCACATCAGGACCGCAAACTCCGCTGTCCCGACCTTGATCTGTTCATTTATGTAAGCCGTAGTATCATCGTAAGCAGTCTTGTTCTTGACACCTGTCAGAGAGTCCGCATATGCCATGTTCCTATAGTTAACGAGATCGCTGTTCTGTTTCTTAAGTGTCTCCTGCGCCATCTCTATATTCCGGTTCTGGGCGGCAACAAGTGCCATGTTGTCCTCCTCCCTGGCACGTATCCTATCCACGGCAAGTCTGAAAGCCCTGGACAATTCACCGACTTCATTGTTCTTCTCGGGCGGGAGCACGACATCATAGTCCCCTGCACTTATCTCAGTTGCGGCTGCAGTGAGCCTTCGCAGAGGATCGGTAAATCTCGATGCTATGGCTGCAGTTATTATGGCAAGCCCGATCGCCACTCCGATCGACACAAGACTCATCAGCACGACAGCATTCCTTCTCTCGCTGTAGATGCTGTCATATCCGTCACACAGCACAAACTTCATTCCGTTGCGAAGCGTCACGAAAGCCATGACACGGTCGGCATTCCTGTAATAATACCTGATCAGCTCGTCACCCGTACTCTCTCTGTTCATCAGCTCCGCATGCTCTATCACGTTATCCTCACCATCATCATGAACATGGTCATTCACAAGATCGTCAATGTGATAATGGGCGCTTCCGTCAGATTCCTTAAGATACATGTATCCGGTCTCGCCATAATGCAAAGTATCGACCCATGTGAGCAGCTTCGAGAAATTAATATCGATTCCGATCACAGCGACAGGAGTGTCATCAATAAGTACCGGCTGTACATACGAGATAAGATATTCATCCACGCTCCCGTCGTAATACGGCTTCGTCCATACGGCACTCTTATTCCTGATCGGTCCGTAATACCAGAATTCGGCAACGGGATCATTCTCTATCTCAACCTGCGTAAACGGAATGATCCTGAACTGCCCGTTATCATCACGGGTATAATATACCCCCTCTTCACGGCCGGTTGCCCCGGTGATATCCAGTGCATAATGAATATAAGCCCCTTCTATGAAATCGTTATCTTCCGTCATGAAACGGATAAGATCATCGGCATCACGCACTATCGCATCGCGAAGCGTCTCATCCTCCGTAATCGTCTTAACATCCGGCACTTTGTTATATGTCCATCGCGACAATGCCCCGACGGCATCCTCTATCCTGAGAAGATTATTGTCCAGATCATTGGCCCGCTCCGCACAGTACAGATTCATCTGTGACCTTGCCCCTCTGGTGAGGATATCGTTCGTAAGAAGAACACTTATCACCACGAGAATCGTGGCCAACAGAAGGATGCCTGCGATTATGAGCAGGATCAGTTTGGTGCTGATGGATGCAAAAAAAGCCTTAAACCTCTTCATATCTCCGTATCCGAACACAGAAATCTGTAATAATTATATTATACCCCCGAGTGCAAACGCAATTCCCTGTTCCTTTTGTTGGGATATCTCTAACTTGCTGCAGGTTTTACACTGCGTACGCGGGCGTCAGGAACAGATAACACAAGCCTGACTGCTTGTTATCTCATGCTCACTTACTCACTTGCTTCTCCCTTCAGCGTTTCCGCAAAAAAACAGTAATTCTTCCGCAGAAAATGCGGAAATATTTTCCGAAAATTACCGGAACAGA
>DFIB01000147.1 GCA_002371375.1 Mageeibacillus sp. UBA3708
TGACGCACTCTCCGGTATCGCGTAGTGTAATCCCACAGGATAATTCTTCTGCAATGTCATCAGTTAAAGGATCCCCCTGATATGTTACCGCATATGTCTTGGGGATCTTATACCTGGGGGATGTGAGTTTGTGATTGAGTGCGCCGTCATTTGTAATGATGAGAAGTCCCGTAGTATGGTAATCGAGCCTGCCTACAGGACTCAAGTGCTTGCCTTTGAGCTCCGGGGGTATATAATCCCCGACGCACTTGTAACGCTTGTCTTCCATCGCGGTCAGGACTTCATCGGGCTTGTCGAAAACAAGATAGATATGTTCGCTTCCGTCAAATTCCGTTCCGTTTATTGCTACCTGATCACTGCTTTCTATCCTGTATCCCGGGTCCTTGATATGTTCTCCGTTGACCGTGACTGCCCCTGACGAGATCAGATCCCTGACCTTGCTTCTCGTTCCGTATCCGGAGTTCGCCAATAATTTATCCAAACGCATAAAGCGATTATACATCATATGAGGTATAATCCAGAAGTATGAAGATAATAAATCTTGAGACAGGTCATCCCGCCGCACAGCAGGCGATGGACAGGCTTACGAATGAACTGTACCGTGTAAGAGCATCCGGCGTTCCTTACGCGAAGGTAATTCACGGCTATGGCAGCAGCGGACAGGGCGGTGCGATCAAATCAGCACTGAAGCGCTATGTATCTGTCCTCATCAGCAGGAGACTCATTACAGGATATGTTTACGGCGAGGAATTCGGGGCTTTCTATGCCAAGGCGCAGGCATATGCGGCGCGTTATAAGGAACTCCGAAATGATATCGACTGGGGACGTTCCAATGACGGCATTACAATAGTATTTTTTAAGTGAGGTTCTTATGAGTTCGGATTTCAATGATAAGTGGGCAGAGTTCGAGGAAATGTGTCTTAAGTGTACCGGGTGCGGCCTTAAAGACACTGTGACTAATGTCGTTATCTACCGGGGATCCCGCAGGGCGCCGCTCATGATAGTGGGTGAAGCTCCCGGGGCGGAGGAGGATAAAGAGGGCAAGCCTTTTGTCGGAAGGTCGGGAAGACTTTTGCAGAGCCTCATAGATGCGTATGGTTTTGGCGAGAACGACTATCACATTTGCAACATCTGCAAGTGCAGGCCGCCGGATAACAGGAGGCCTGAGCCGTCTGAGATCGCCGCGTGCAAAAAGAACCTTGCCGTCCAGTTTAAACTCGTTCAGCCGAAGGTGATCCTCCTCTGCGGTTCAACGGCGTATGAAGGATTCTTCGGTAACAAGCCCGTCATGAAAGACGTGAGGGGGCAGTTCATTGAGAAGAACGGATTTTTTATCATGACGACATATCACCCTGCTTTCGCGCTGAGGAATCCGGCTAACAAGATCCCGATATTTGAGGATATGGGGAAAGTGAGGGACAAACTCGCGGAGCTCGGGCTGATGGAGCCGTGGAAAGGCTTGAATTGATTGTGCAGGCGATGGGTAATGCAGGTGACAAATATCTGGTTGTTCAAGTGGTATTGACGGAGAAAGTCAAGCCTGACCAAGATTTAGTGCTTGATTTATAAATAGTGCTTTGATATAATATCGTGCGTTGAAAGGCTGATGCCTTTTAATATTGCCGAATTGTGTAATGGTAGCACTCCGGTTTCTGGTACCGTCTGTCTGGGTTCGAATCCTAGTTCGGCAGCCAATATAAAGGGGTTATCTCGGAAGTGATCAGATCACTGGGAGATGACCCCTTTGTTTATCTGACCGCTTGTATTTCATATGCGGCCTACGGTGTTTTTTTGCTATAACATCATATTTTTGGTATATAATTGAACATATGAATAGTGCTAACAGGATCATCAGGTATTACATCATTCCGTTTTGTATTATCACGGTGGGTGCCGTGATCGCCGCTTTCGCGCTGGAGGAGTTCCTCGTGCCTTTTACGATACTGGACGGCGGTGTGGTCGGCGTGTCAATGATACTCAGTAAGTATGTGCCGGTCAAACTCGGTGTGCTGACGGTGATCATTAATATACCGTTCCTATTTCTGGGGTATAAGAGGCTCGGAAGGCTCTTTCTGGCCAAGTCTGTGTATGCGATGCTCGTGTTCTCGTTTATGCTCGGCGTGTTCGAGGACATGGAGGCCTTGACGGACAAGGATATTCTCGTTGTCGTGTTCGGAGGAGTTTTGCTGGGGATCGGCGTCGGGCTTATACTTCACAACGGCGGATGCCTTGACGGGACAGAGACGGTTGCGCTCCTGATAAGTCGCAAGCTCAATCTGTCGGTCGGCCAGATAATACTGGGATTCAATATTGTCATTTACGGCGTGGCGGGAATGCTCTTCGGATTGGACAGGGCGCTTTACAGTCTGCTGACATACTTCATTACATCCAAGGTCATTGACATCGTCGAGCACGGTATGGAGCAGGCTAAATCGGTCATGATCATCACCGACAGGGGCGAGGAGATCGCCGATGCCATTCACACGCAACTTGGCAGGACCTGCACGTCTATGGAGGGCAGGGGAAGGATAAGCAGCGGGACGAAGACAGTTCTTTACTGCGTTATCACCAGGATCGAGGTGTCAACGCTGCGCAAGATTATACACGACATGGACGGATCTGCTTTCGTGGCGATAAGCGATGTTACGGAGATCGTGGGTTCGCACATCAAGAAAATGAAGGAGCCCGCGGGGCCTGAACCTGTCAAAGAGGCTGCCTCTGACGGCACTGACGGCGGCGCGAAATGATATATCGCTATTTTCAGATCTTTGATGTAAAATCATTTATCATGTCAGATGTCAGGAGGTAAGCACGTGCATTCCGATGTTGAAGAGATGTCCGAATCACTTGTCAGAATATTCGAGAACGTGCTCCTGACGGAGGGCAAATCCCTGTCACAGGGCTATTTCTCAGACCTGTCGCTTGCTGAGATGCACACGCTGACGGCTATCGGACCTTACGAAGCGAAGACGATGAGTCAGACTGCGCAGAAGCTGGGGATCACCACGGGCACACTGACTGTCTCGATCGACAGACTCGTCAGGAAGGGATATGTCGACAGGAGACGTGATGACAGGGATAAGAGGATCGTCAGGATCAGCCTTACGCGCAACGGTAAGCTTGCCTGCAGGATGCACAGCAAATTCCACCGCGTTCTGGCCAAGAGGATCCTCGAATCATACGGTGAGGAAGACCGGAAGACATTGGTCGGACTGGTCAAAGAGATAGACGTAAAGATCGAAGGGCTTCTTCTGCGCTATGAGGGGACCGAAGAGAAGAGCACCATACGCAGGACTGCCAGAGAGATCGTTGACGAGACTGATAACAAAACTGAGTAATAACAAAGGAGACACAAAATGGACGACCCTTCGGGCCCTCGAGAACGTACTAATGACGATATCATAAGGAAGAAGGACAGGATCTTCGACGACATCGTCAGGGAATTATCACAGGCACTTAATATATCACCAACTGATATAAGTATGGATTTAAGTCTCAGGAGCGACCTGATAATGGACTCGCTCCAGCTATACGAGCTGGTCATCGACATGGAGGAAGCATATGATATAAGGCTTCCCGACGAGATGCTTGATGACATAGACACGATCGAAGACGTTGTCGAATTGGTGTACAGATTAACGGAACAGGATAAATGAACGGAAGATATATCTTTATCATAAGCGGGCGCGCGGATCAGAAGTCACTCAAGATGCTGGAGTCAGCTCTTGCAGCTATTCCTGCTGATGTGCGTACCCATTTTGAGTTCAGATATACCGAGTATCCCGGTCATGCAGGAGATATTGCAAGGGAAGTCAGCGAGAAGTACGGAAGCCGTGTGACTGTCGTATCCTGCGGCGGTGACGGAACGATCAATGAGGTCTGCAATTCACTTGCTTTTACCAACACTCCGCTTATATGCCTCCCTTTCGGGACGGGAAATGACCTGTCCAGAACGATCTACGGCAACAGGATCCCGCACCTGAAGAACAGTCTGATGGCTCTGGATTCCTTTGTTTCGCGCAAGATAGACCTTATCCGCATCGATTCATACGATGCCATGGGCAACCACCTGCCGATGTGGTCCAGATACTGCGTCAACATTGCTTCTATCGGGCTTGACACGCGTGTCCAGTCCAGCGCAAAGGCAATGGTGGCGGCCAAACCGAATTCTTCATTCGTCAGAAGTACCGCATACTTCAAATCCGCTTTGTCCGGAATAATGAAGAACAGGTCCTCCAATTTCAGCTATAAACTCGAACTGTCCACCGGCGAGACGTACGAAAGCGAATCCGGCGTGAACACACTTATAAGCATCTGCAACGGCAAGTATTATGGCGACGGGTTCTGTCCCGCTCCCAACGCCCAGCTCGACGACGGCATAATCGATGTGTGTGCTGTCGATGATGTTCCTTTCGGTAAGGCGTTGAATCTTTTGCTCAAATACCGCAAGGGCAAGCATGAGGGAAGGCAGGGGATCCACACCTTCAGGACTACCAGCGGGATAATCACCAGTACGGATCCGTCCTATCAGCTTCAGGGCAACTACGACGGCGAAGATTTCTTCGGCCACAGGATAAGATTTGAAGTATTCCCTGACGCTCTGCAGATGTGCTTCCCGGGAGGTAAAGGTAAAGATGATTGATTATATTCCTGATTCAAGGCTTACGGTAATAATCGGAGCGTATGGCTCCGGCAAGTCGGAGATCTCCGTCAATATGGCGCTGTCCATGAGACGGGCGGATCCCTCAGGCAAGCTCCTTCTGGCTGATATGGATATCGTTAATCCGTATTACAGGTCGGCGGATGCGGCAGATATTCTGGCTGAGAACGACATCAGGCTGATAAGACCTGCGTACGCAGGTTCGAACGTTGATGCGCCGGTGCTGGGCGGGGAGATGTATGTAGTATTTGACGACAGATCCTACAAAGGCGTGTTCGACATCGGCGGTGAGGATATGGGCGCCGTAATCCTGGGATCTCTCAAGACGAGGCTGGCGTCTATAGATTACAAACTGCTGATGGCCGTCAATATCAACAGGCCGTTCACATCCACGGCGGAGCAGATCGTCTCCATGAGCAGCGAGCTGGCTGAGGCGGCAGGACTTGTGATCGACGGGTATATCAACAACACGAATCTGCTGGAATATACGACTCTGGAGAATATCGCCGAAGGATCGGCAGTTATCAAGGAAGCGTCCGCAGTCACGGGCATACCTCTGACTGCTGTATCACTCCCGGACAAACTCTGCAAAGATGCAGCAGATACGGGATTTGACCTCGGGTGCGACAAGGTCATCAGACTCGAGAGAACAATTTTCTATAATTATTGAGTTGATTTTTGATAAATGCTATAATATCTTTCAGCGAGTCATATCGTAATAAAAATCAGGAGGGATATGAAATGGGTTTAATTTCATTGCTCGGTAATGTCATCAGCACAGCAAGAGATTCCGTTGTTTCTGAGGTTCAGGATCAGTACATTGAAGTGTTCAAGTGTGATTCACTCGGACAGGATGTGCTTGTAAGGAAGGGTGCCACAAGGATCGTAAAGGGTAATAACAAGGGTAATGCCGAAGTTATCTCGAACGGATCCATCATCCTCGTACCTGAGGGAACAGCACTTTTGCTCGTAGATAATGGTGAGGTTATCGACTTTACGACAAAGGCAGGCCGTTATCAGTGGGATTCCACAACATCACCTTCACTCCTCGGTGATTCTCATTTCCTGACAAATGCCAAGAAGGTAGTTGCAGACACATGGGAGAGGATGAGAGCAGGCGGTGAGATCACTAAGCAGCAGAGAGTTTACTTTGTTAACCTGCTTGAGATCAGGGATCAGAACTTCGGTACACCTAAGCCGATCCCATATGCAGATCCTGAGTACAGGAATATCTATATCAGCATGAACGGCAAGTTCTCTTTCAGAATCGAAGATCCTGTTGCTTTCTTCAAGAAGGTATCTTCGAATATCGCAGGTGAGTACAAGGTAATTGATCTCATGGGTAAGCCGGCAGATATGCTGCAGCCCAGAGTTGAGTTCCTTGACCACCTTACAGAAGTTGTTAACCGTTGCGGCGGTGTTGACAAGATCATGTTTGCCAACCTTCCCACGGAGAAGACAAGACTCAGGAATTACATGCGTGAAGCTCTTGACGAGGACTGGCTCCAGGCAAGAGGTATCGTTGTAGACGAAGTTGCGATCGCAGTAATCACACCTGATGACAAGTCACGTGAGAGAATCGAGCAGGTCGATCAGTCCAAGATGTTCGGCGCAGATCCGAATGCTCTGGCAGCAGCTGCCGTACTTGGTCAGACAGAAGCTATGAATACCGCAGCAGGCAACTCTGCCGGTGCTGTTAACGGCCTTATGGGCATGGGTATGGTAGGTGGCATGGGCCAGATGGGCGGAGGAATCAATTCTGCATTCCAGTTCATGGGCCAGCAACAGCAGGCTCAGCAGATGCAGCCTCAGATGCAGCCTCAGCAGATGCAGGGCGCAGGCGTTGCAATGGGCGGCGCTGCAGTAGTTGCAGGCGGCGCACCCGCAGCAAATACATGGACATGCCCTCAGTGCGGTAAGTCAGACAATTCAGCTAACTTCTGCGGCAACTGCGGCACAAAGAAGCCTGAGCCGAAGCCGGCTGCTGATACATGGACATGTCCTCAGTGCGGCAAGGCTGACAATACAGCTAATTTCTGTGGCAACTGCGGTACCAAGAGACCTGCAGCAGGTCCTTCTACATGGACATGCCCTCAGTGCGGCAAGTCTGACAATACAGGCAACTTCTGCGGCGACTGCGGCACAAAGAAGCCTGAATAATACTGATAGATTTGAATATCTGATCATCTGCAAGGCCGGTCGCGGGACCGGCCTTGTTCTATTGAGAATGCCCGCAGAGTATTTGTGCCTGCCGTTGTCTTAGCGGTCAATAATGTATCTGTTTTCCTGCACCGGAATGTTCTTTCTTGCAAAATGTAGATACACGCAGTAACTTTGTGAATGAAACCGACTTTACCGGAACATGTTTGCTGCGCACGCAGTAACTTTGTGAA
>DFIB01000065.1 GCA_002371375.1 Mageeibacillus sp. UBA3708
CACGGCGCTCAAGAGTGCACTTATAAATCAGCCTAAAGCACCAAAGCACCAAAATTCGGAAAAGCACGGTGCTTTGGACGATGCAATGGTGCTTAGGATCATTGACATATTAAAGGAACAGCCTGATATTTCACAGAATGCATTGGGCGAAAGCTTGGGAGTAACGCGTCGTGTTGTACAGAAGTATACTAATGTTCTTAAAGAAGCCGGTCGTATAGAACGGGTTGGCGGAAAGCGATATGGGCATTGGAAAATACGAGGGTAATGCGATGGATAAAGTTTGGTCAGAAAAGAATAAGGAGATTTAGAAACTGCTGACAAAGGAAGAGACCTTTGAACTGTCAGACAGAGAGAAGGAGATAGCTTATCTGATATCGGAAGGGCTTAATAACAAGCAGATATCGGGCAGGCTATATATATCAGAAGGTACAGTCAAGAATTACATATCATCGATCTATGATAAGACAGGGATCCATGACACAGTAACAGGTTGTATGGTAAACTTTGTTTATACTGCGAAAGGAGAGGCGTAATGTATTACAGGATCGGTGCGAGGATAGAAGAATTCGAACCTGCCACTTTTGAGAATATTCCTTTTCAGTATGTCGCTGTGATAGGATCCGGGGAATGGATCGACTCCAACAGGAAATTCAATATGGGGATCGAGTGGGATATCAACTGAAGAGCTGCCGTATGAGGGAGTATAAACCATGTTACACAAAAAGATCATGAACAGGAAAAGGAGTTTCGATTCCGGAGATAAAAACGCTTTGGCCGGTATTCTCATGTTCATTGAGACTTCACTAAATGAACTCGGCATAGACAAAAAGCTGGTCATGCGCACCGTACTGATATCGGAAGAGATATCAGCGCAGCTCCTGAACAATGCAGAGGATGATTCGTCAATTCGCGTTCAGGTCAAGCGTTTGATGGGAGATGCGGAAGTATCTATGAGCATCAGGGGCAAAGAGTATGACCCCTACGCCGCATCGCCGGAAAACAAAGACAGGATGGGCGACATGGGTGATGAGGAAGCACAGATGGCGATTAGGTCGATCCTTCTGAAGGCCCAGGGCGAGAAGCTGAAATTCTCCTACAGGAACGGCATAAATAAGGTGCGTATCCTCACCGGACAGATGGAACGGTCGATGCTCTTCCTTACAATCGCTGCCCTGATCATCGGCCTTATCGTCGGAGTAGTAATAAAGACAGGCATCCCTGAAGATGTTACGGAGATGGTAAGTACCTACGGCCTTGTTCCCATCAAGACCATGTTTATGAACGCTCTTAAGATGGTAATAGCTCCGGTGGTATTCTTCTCGATAGTGTCTTGCTTTGCACAGTTCAAGAGTCTGGCTGAGCTGGGCCGTATCGGAGCCAAAGTCATGGGAATGTATATTCTGACTACAGTCATTGCCGTTCTGCTGGCGATAGGTCTCTTCAAGCTGACGAACCCCGGAACGAAGGGCAACATAGCTGACACTGCGCATGCAGTGGCCGGAATGGATGAAGCTGCATCTGACGTATCCCTGATCGATACTATCGTCAACGTTGTCCCGGATAATATCATCAAGCCTTTTTTGTTCTCCGACACTTTGCAGCTGGTATTTCTGGCAGTGCTGTTCGGCATAGCCATCGGGCTGGTCGGTGAGTACTCTGCGACACTCCGCGGGATTTTTGAAGCGTGCAATTCACTGTTTCTTACAGTTACGGCTATTATCTCGCGGTTTATACCGGTGGCTGTTTTCTGCTCGGTAATACTGCTGATCGTTCAGACCGGCTGGGATACCCTGGCATCGGTTATGGGAATGGCGGGGACATATCTGCTTTGCATCCTGTGCATGCTGATAGTATATGGTCTCATGATACTCATTCTCGGACATCTCAATCCCCTGACCTTCTACAGGAAGAACAAGGAGGGAATGCTGACCGGATTCACGCTTGCATCCAGTGCGGCAGCCATGCCGACGAACCTGAAGATCTGCACCGATAAGCTCGGGATATCCCCGAAAGTCTGCAATTTCTCGATCCCGCTCGGAGCCACGGTCAACATGGACGGCACGAGCATAGTCCTGACGGTGGGAGGCCTCTTCATGGCGAAAGTCTATGGTGTGGAAGTGACAGACACGATGCTCATATCCCTCCTGATCACCATCGTTATGCTGTCTCTGGGAGCCCCCGGTGTCCCGGGCTCGGGTCTTGTTTGTCTCGGAGTCGTCATCAGCAGCCTCGGTGTGCCGGTCGAGGCGCTGGGACTGATCATCGGGATCTATCCGTTCATTGATATGTTTAATACCATGTCAAATACAACGGGCGATGTGGCTTCGGCTCTCATTGTAGCGAGCAGTGAGAAGCTTGTTGACAAGCAGGTTTATAATAAATAGACAAAAACTAACATAAAAAGTCCGATATTTACTATGAAAGTAGATAGTGTATGTTATAATCATTTGCGCTATAATGGTGTTTGATGTGTAATGGTGCATCGGCAAATTAGGAAGGAGAACAATTACCATGACAAAAGTATTAACAAGAATCGTAACAGTTCTGTTGGCTTGCATCATGCTCACAGCATGTGCTCCCAAGGATCTCGAATCACTCATGAATCAGTCTGACAACAAGAAGCAGCTTGATGAGCAGATTGAGCAGCTTATGAGCAATCCTACATACAAGAATATGTTCAAGGATATCAAGTGGGAAGCAAAGGGCAATGACCTTACATATGCTTACTACTATGCTCAGGAATTCTCTGAGGATCAGCTCGCTCAGATCAAGTCAAATCTTGAAGCACAGGGTGACAGCCTCAAGACAACAGTTGAGTCTCTTAAGAAGCAGATTGAGGACAGTGTTGGAATCCGTCCCGATTCTATCACATATGTTTACTATGACAGTGCTGACAAAGAGATCGCTAAGCTGTCCTACTGATAAGTTACATAAGATAGTGTGAATTCTGAAGGTGCCTTGTAGAAGACACCTTCTTTTATATCTTGCATTACATGGTATAATCAAAAGACCAAAAGAATAAGGAGAATAAGCAAAATGAAAAGAATGATCACAAAGATCGCAGTTGTCGCGCTGATCTGCACAATGCTCACAGGCTGTGCTTCTAATTCCCGTAAGTCAAGGGATGACGATGATGACGATGATACGGATAAGACGGAAGCTACATCTGAGATGTCTGAGGAGCCCGCAGAGACATCCGAGACTCCGGCTCACACCGAGAAGTCAGAGCCTACAACAACTACGACTGAAGCTACTGTGGTTACATCCGGCTCAACTGCGTATGATAGCGGTGTAACATTGGAAGAGGCCATGAACCAGCCTGAATTGAAGAAGCAGCTTGACGATCAGATAAGTGCTCTTATGGATGATCCCACATATAAGGATATGTTCAAGAAGATCGAGTGGAAGGCAGAGGGCAATGATCTTACTTATGCTTACTACTACGCCCAGAAATTCTCAAAGGATCAGATCAAGCAGATCAAGGCAAATCTTGAGACTCAGGGTGACACTCTCAAGACGACTGTAGAGAATCTTAAGTCTCAGATCGAACTCAGCATGGGAGTCCGTCCCGCTACGGTATCATATGTCTACTACGACGGTAATGATACTGAGATCGCTAAGCTGACATACTGATACTTGACTTAAGTTAGTAAGGAACCGGAAGGTGACTCGTTGAAAGGGTCACCTTCTTTTATATCTTGCATTAAGTGATATAATCAAAAGACCACAAGAATAAGGAGAATTATCAAGATGAAGAGAATGATCACAAAGCTCGCTGCTTTCGCGCTGATCTGCACAATGCTCACAGGCTGTGCTTCAGGTTCCCGCAGGTCGAGGGATGACGATGATGACGATGATACGGATAAGACGGAGGCTACCTCTGAGACGTCTGAGGAGCCCGCAGAGACATCAGAGACTCCGGCTCACACCGAGAAGTCTGAACCTACAACAACTACTACTGAAGGCACAACGGCGGCTACATCCGGGACGACTGCGGACGCAGGAGACCTTACTCTTGAAGAAGCAATTAATAAGCCTGAGATAAAGAAGCAGTTCGATGATCAGATAGCAAGTCTTCTCAGCAATCCCAGATACTCATCCGTGTACAGCAACATCGGGTGGAAGGCTGAGGGCAACACACTGACATATGAGTATTACTATGCTCAGGATTACACGAAGGATCAGATCAAGCAAATCAAGGCCAGCATTGAGGGCCGGAAGAGCACACTGTTAACAGCTATCGCTACGGCCAAGGATGGCTGCGAGCAATCCTTCGGCATACGTCCCGAAGAGATCGCATATGTCTACTACACAAAAGACGGTACAGAGATCGTAAGGATCGCAGAATAAGGATTTGTATAAATGATAATAGGACTTGATGTAGGAGGCAGCACTACCAAGATAGTCGGCATGCAGGATAATGCCATTGTCGCCAAGACGGTGGTTAAGGCGACCGACCCTGTAACGTCTGCTTTCGGAGCTGTCGGTAAACTGATAAATGACAACGGACTGGCATTGACTGATATTGAGAAGATCAATATCACCGGTGTCGGCGCCGGATTCCCCGAGGGACCCATATTGGGAATAGATACAGTTACGATACAGGAATTTGACGCGACAGGAAAGGGCGGACTTTTTCTGAGCGGTCTTGATCATGCAGTAGTTGTCAGCATGGGAACAGGAACGGCATATCTTGATGCCACACATGAGGAAGTAAAGCATATCATAGGATCGGGTGTAGGCGGCGGCACGATCGTCGGCCTTTGCAACAGCATCCTTGGAATGGATGACGCCATCAAGTTATCGGAGCTGGCCGAGCAGGGTGATCTGCTTGCGGTGGATCTGACGATAGGCGATATTACACGTACCGAGATACCGGGGCTTCCGAATGATGCCACGGCATCTAATTTCGGCAAGGCGGCGGATGATCTGAAAAGAGAGGATAAGGCCGCAGGTATATTTAATCTTGTTTTCCAGTCGATCGGAACAATGTCGGTATTGTCATCGAGAATAGCGGGGATAAGAGATATCGTTTTTACCGGTCAGCTTGCCGGCTTTAAGCAGTGCAGGGAAGTGCTTCACACTTTCAGGGATCTGTATGATGTTAATTTCATAGTCCCGGATGACGCGGTGTTCGGCACGGCTGTAGGTGCCTGTCTGGCATGAGCAGGAAGAGCAGCAGCAGAGCTTACGAGCTTGACGTTCTCCGCGGCGTTGCAATGATATTTGTTATATTCATGCACGTATCTTGGGATCTGCGGTATGCATTCGGACTTGCGGAGTGTAATTATCTTCTTGCACCGTGGTTCGAAGGATTGATGCATCCGTTCTTCCTCGTTGTATTTGTAAGCGTGTCGGGTGTATGCTGCACTTTCTCGAGGAATAATATTATCAGGGGATTGAAGCTCCTGATTGTGGCTTTGCTCCTTACGGCGGGATCACTGTTCGCGACATATATCCTGCATTTTGAGTTTCTGGTCATATTCAACGTGCTTCATCTTCTCACGTGCGGGATCTTTATCTACGCTCTGATCGCTCACATTGAGAAGAAACATCAGGTATCCCCGAAGCTTGTCAACGCGCTTATGGGATTTGCCGGGATCTTCGCTATCATATTGGGAGGCACAATATCGGAATTCAATTTCAAAGTGGATTCACCGCTTCTCATTCCGACCGGAATAATGATGTCTTCGACACCCGCGATGGATGACTATATGCCTCTTTTCCCATGGATCGGCGTATTTATGGTGGGTGCTGTTATCGGAAGGGTGTGCTATGCGGAGAAGAAGACCCTCATTCCGCCGAAGCGTGATATTACGCGCAGAATTACTGCTCCTTTTGAATTTATCGGCAGACATTCACTCGTGATCTATATCGTTCACCAGCCGTTGGTGATGGGAATCTTATATCTGATCTCTATGGTGGTCAAATGAAGCGGACGGTCAAGGATCCGAAGACAATAAGGGCTGTAGTAAGGCTCGTTATTCCTGTTATTATCCTGGCGGGGCTTTGTGCTGTTCCGTGGCTGTTTACGCGCGGGGCGGCTGACCTGTACGGAAGGGAGATATTTCCCGTAATAGCGCTGCCTTTCAATGTGTTGAGCGGTTGTTCTCAGATATCACTGA
>DFIB01000231.1 GCA_002371375.1 Mageeibacillus sp. UBA3708
AAGAGAACACATACATCACTGTTGCAACCACCGGCAGCCAGGACAAGGACCGCGACAGGGTAGATGCTGTTCTCAGTGCCATCGGCTACCCCAAGCCCTGATATTACCGGCTGAACAGTATTAAGTCAGATAACAGAGACCGTCCGTTGCGGCGGTCTCTTTTTAATTCAGGGAATGTGTACTAATAATATCCCTTGTGCCATATTTACAAACGCTTGTTCGGGTGTTAGAATACCCTCACGATCAACAGTGAAGGGAGACGGTCACCATGAACGGAACTTACAGAAGATTCGCATATGACGGGACATATGAAGGTTTTTTATGCGTTGCGGTGAAGTGCATAACACTGAGGGTGATCCCCGAACGGATTGTCGTATCTGACGGGTTGAACTGTCAGCCGGACCACTTTTTTGTCAGAACCGATTACGGAATAGCAGCCAAGATGCACAGGTTCATAAGTGACAGGGCATGTATTCAGGTGAGTCAGATGATAGTCGACGGATTTCTTACGGCGATGCCTGAACGCGAGATCGCTCTGATAAGGCTCATTGCAAAGGCGATGCGGTTCGGCGCCTGCGTTGCAGACGATTATGACGATCAGGCGATATACCGGATACATATGGCGATCCTTGATCTCTACAGGGAGGAACAGACATATTTTATGGAGTTTGAGCCGTCCCCATGCAGGGACATAATGGCAGGAGTGATCAATCCCAGGAATATAATCCTTCCGGTGATGAAGAGTGATATATTGAGGAAGACGGATTATGGCAATCTTCTGATCTATGACAGGAGACATCACATGGTCCTGTACAGGAATGATGAATCCAATGACATCGTCGACGTGCGTTACATGCAGATGCATTCGCAGAGTGAGCCTGACATCATATACGATGATATATGGCAGTATCTGAGATCGGGTGTTCATCTGAGCGGCAGGCGGAACGGCCATCCTTCGGGGTACGGCAGGGATTGTTCGGAACTTGAGAGAATGTGGTATATCGCAGTGTAGTCATGCTATACTATCACCATGAAGAACGAAGTGAAGGATGTCATCAAGCTCATGAGACCGATTATCCTTATCGGCATGCCCGGATCCGGGAAGTCAACGGTGGGGAGAGCTGTTGCGGAGCGCTGCGGGACAGGATTTGTTGATACTGATGAACTGCTGAAGCAGAGACTCGGAATGACTTTGCAGGAGTATATTGACGAATGCGGAACTGACCTTTTCGCGCAGGAGGAAGAGAGATTCCTGACAGAGTATGATCCCGGTGATTCACCTGTTGTTGTGGCGACGGGCGGGAGTGCCGTGTTGTACCCGGCTGCCATGGAGAACCTCAGGAAGAGGGGGACGGTTGTATTTATCGACTGCGATCTTCCCAGTCTGAAGAAGAGACTGTGGAACTTCGAATCAAGAGGGATCGTGCTTGAAGCCGGAGAGGACAGGGAACAGGCTATACTTGATCTGTATATGACAAGGGAGCCTTTATATTACAAATATTGCGATGTGAGAGTGGAGCAGGGCAGGATGAACCGCAGTAAGGTGGCAGAGCAGATAATAAGAGCAGTGGCAGATAAGGAAGCCGGTATCGTATGAAGACAGAACGGGAATTTGGCAGATTTGTAATCTCTAAGAAGGCGGAGAACGCTGTAAGACGCGGTCATCCGTGGGTATATGATACTGAGATCAGGGAAGGTGACGCGGGTATTCTCAACGGTTCGGTCGTTGACGTGGTCACGGAAGGCGGCAAGTATCTTGGTTCGGGGTTCCTGAGCACCGCCAGTAAGATAAGGATCAGGATATTAAGCAATAATGCGAATGAGACTTTCGGCGAGTCTTTCTGGAGAAGGAGAGTGAGGTATGCGCTCGATTACAGGAAGACCGTAATGGGGGATGATTACGGATGCTGCAGGCTTATACACGGCGAGTCCGACGGTATACCGGGACTTACGGTGGACAGGTACGATGATCTGTTGTCATCTGAGGTTCTGTCTTATGGAACGGAACAGGTGAAGGATATTATCTACGCTGCACTGATCGATTGTCTGGCGGAAGACGGTGTCACGATCAGAGGAATCTATGAACGTAATGAGAGTGCATTGAGGATCAAGGAAGGACTTGCTCAATACAAAGGCTGGTATGAGGGCAGGAAGAGCGATGATCCCACTGCAACCATAAGAGAGAACGGGATAGTATATACGGTCGATGTGGAGAACGGCCAGAAGACCGGCTTTTTCCTCGATCAGAAATATAACAGGCTGCAGGTGGCGAAGCTCAGCAGAGGCAAGACGGTGCTTGACTGCTTTACGCATACCGGGTCATTCGGCCTCAATGCGGCGATGGGCGGAGCGAAGCACGTTACATGCGTAGATGTGTCACAGACGGCAGTTGATATGGCCAGGCACAATGCCGGGATCAACTCCCTGGCAGACAGGATGGATTTCATATGTGATGATGTATTTGATCTGCTTCCCCGGCTCGCGGAGCATTCGGAATACAAATATGATCTCGTGATACTCGATCCTCCTGCATTTACGAAGAGCCGGGCAACGGCAGACAGTGCCAGGAGAGGGTATAAGGAGATCAACTACAGGGCGATGAAGATGCTTCCGAGAGGCGGCTATCTTGCCACATGTTCCTGCTCTCATTTCATGCGCAATGAGGATTTCAGGAAGATGCTCCTGGATGCCGCCAGCGATGCAGGAGTCAGCCTCAAGCTGATCGATGAGAGAAGGGCATCACCGGATCATCCGGTTGCAATGGCGGTAGAAGAGACGGACTATCTCAAGTTCTATTTATTACAGGTGGTATAAGGTTATATGAATATACTGATCACAAATGATGACGGGTACGGCGAGTGGGGGATCGAAGCGATCGCAGAGAAGCTCTCTGCACGGCATAATGTCTATATAGTGGCGCCCGACGGCAACAGATCGGGAAGCGGAATGTCCGTCAATGTTGCGACTCCTCTCCAGTACAGGAAGATGGGGGATAAGAGGTTTACCTGTTCAGGCACTCCTGTCGACTGCGTGATTGCAGGGCTCAAGACTGACATCATCAATGAGAGGATCGACCTGGTCGTATCAGGGATTAATCACGGATCGAATATTGGTACGGATATACTTTATTCCGGAACATGCAGTGCAGCTACCGAGGCCACACTTATGGGAACACCTGCGATCGCGGTTAGTCTGAATATATCACCGGACAAAGACTGGAGGGACAGGAACAACTGGGATTTCGAGCCGCTTGCTGACTTTGTGGCCGATAATCTTACCAATCTGATGTCTCTGGCAAGGCCGTCGATCAGTCACGCTGCCGTGGGAGACAGGCCCGGTGTGTTCGTGAATGTGAATGCCTTCGGCTTTAAGGAGTTCAGAGGTGTCAGGCTGACCAACTGTTGCTTCATGAAGCATGACGGATCTGCCAAGCTGACACTTAACGGCGTGAATAAGAATGATTTTACAACCGTATTCTGGGGTATGCACACTGAAGCGGCGCGGCGTGAGGATTCAGATTACGATGCGTGCGAAGAAGGATATGTGTCAGTATCTGCTGTCCTGGCGGAACCTGTTGCGGAATTCCGCGATATAGACGATCTTACCTGGATCTTTTAGTCTCTATGAAGTCGTTCTTTGCCGATGCGTAGATATTCTTGTACAGCATCGGGTGGAACAGTATGAGAAGAGGGAATATTTCGAGACGTCCTGCAAGCATATCGAATATGAACACGAGCTTGGACAGCGGTGAGAACCAGCCGAAGTTGCATGTAGGTCCTACGAGGTTGAAGCCCGGGCCTATGTTATTGAAGGTCGCCGCGACTGAGGACAATGTAGTTATAAGATCCCCGCACTCGAAGGATACGATAAGAGCCGATATCACGAATATGACAGTGAAGGCAACGAAGTAGACATTTACGCTTCTGACCGTATCATGATCGACCGCCTTGCCGTCAGATTGTATCTTCTTGATATTATGAGGATGAATAAGAGAGTTCATTTCCTTCTTGAGCGTTTTGAAGATTATTATGAATCGCGATACCTTGATACCGCCGCCGGTAGATCCTGCGCAAGCGCCGCAGAACATGAGAAGGAACAGTACGAGTTTGGAGGTTGCAGGCCACAGATCGAAGTTTGTCGTCGAGAATCCGGTGGTCGTCATGACGGTGAGGACCTGGAAGAACGAATCTGTGATGGTCATGCAGAAGGAATCATACAAATGGTAGATGTTTATTGCGATTATCCCGGTGGATACGAGGATTATCGCGAGGTATGTCTTGACCTCGCTCATCTCAAAACCTTTCCTGAACTGGCGCATGATAATGAGGTAATAGAAGTTGAAATTAACGCCGAACAGGAGCATGAATATGGCGACAACCCACTTGCCATATAAAGAGAAGCTGCCGAGACTGTCATTCTTGAAGCCGAATCCTCCTGTACCTGCCGTCGAGAAGGCAGTGTTGATGGATTCGAAGGGTGTGTATCCGCCGCAAAGAAGGAAGATGAACTCCAGAACGACGAGTCCGAGATAGATCAGATAGAGGATCTTGGCAGTCTGACGGAGCTTGGGAACGAGCTTGCCTACCGTGGGCCCGGGGGACTCTGCTTTCATGAGGTTCACCTGTGAGCCGCCCTTTGTGGGGATGACGGCGAGGAGGAATACGAGGACTCCCATACCGCCGATGAGGTGTGTCGTTGAACGCCACAGCAAAGTTGTATGTGAGACGGCCTCAACGTCACTGAGAACGCTCGCGCCGGTCGTGGTAAATCCCGATACGGACTCGAACAATGCGCTGATGAAGTCGGGTATCTCTCCTGTCAGGAACATGGGGATAGCGCCGCCGATACTCATGAGTATCCATGACAGCGATGTGGCGACAAGACCTTCCTTGAGGTAGATCGTGGTGTCACGCGGCTTCTTGAAAGCCACGATAAATCCGGTCAGGATGAGCACGGCAGACGTAATGACGTAACTGATGCCTTCGCTCTCCATGTACCAGAGTGAGCAGATACAGGGGATAAGCATAATGAGTCCGACGATCATCGTGACTTTGCCTAATATGTATCTGATCATTGATATATTCATTGAAGTATATCCTCAATTCCCGTGAAACCGTGATGAGTCGTAACGATCATTACAGTATCGCCCTCGTCGATCGTATCGTTGCCCGAAGGGATTATGATCGTATCTTTGTGATTGATAAAGCCGATGAGAACATCCTTCTTGAGCCGCAGGTCCTTAAGAGGCTTGCCGATTATAGCAGAACCTGAATTGATCCTGAACTCGATTGCTTCGGCGCGCGAATCGAAAACCTGGTAAAGCGTCTCTATATTGCTGCTTCCTATAGCGCTCTGCTTTGCTCTTACATATGTAAGGATAGACTCTCCCGTTATGTACTTAGGGTAGACGATACTTCCCAGATCCAGCCTGTTGATGACTTCCGTGAAAGTGATCCTTGTTATCTTTGTAACGAGCTTCGCATGAGATACTTCCTTTGCAAAAAGCGACAGCACAATGTTCTCCTCATCAATTCCCGTAAGCGGCACGAAAGACTGTGCATTATGAATGCCTGCCTCGAGGAGAAGATCCCTGTCGGTCGCGTCGGCATTGATTATGGTCGCCTTGGGAAGAAGCACAGACAATTCTTCACATCTTGTCGAATCACTCTCGATTATCTTAACGTCGATGCCTGATCTTAATAATTGATCTGTCAGGTAGTAGCAGGCGATGCCTCCGCCGACGATCATGGTGTCTCTGACGCCCTTTGTATTGAATCCGATCAGCTTAAGAAATGACAGGCATGACTTGCGCGTGGCGGCAAACGATATAATGTCGCCTCCCTGCAGAACAAAATCACCGTGAGGGATCACAAGATTACCGTCGCGTTCAACGCCGCAGATGAGGATCTCGTTTGTGATGTGCTGTCCGAGATAAGCTACCGACTTGCCGTCCAGCATATTATTCTCCGGCAGCCTGATCTTGATCAGCTCGGCATGTCCGTGAGCGAAGGAGTTGATCTCAATGGCGGTAGGGAGGAAGAGTATTCTTGCGATCTCCTTGGATGCCTCGAGCTCGGGATTAATTATCATTGCAAGGCCGAGCTTGTCTCTCAGATAGCCTACCTCGCGGTTATATTCGGGATTCCTTACACGCGCTATTGTGGCGGCATCTCCGAACTGCTTGGCAATGGTACAGCAGAGCAGATTAAGCTCATCAGACTGTGTGACTGCTATGAAGAGATCGGCAGTCGCGATGCCGGCCTCCTTGAGTGTCGCATATGTTGCGCCGTTGCCGACCACACCCATACAGTCGTATGCCTGTGTGAACTCGTCAACGACTTGTGAAGATATATCAACGATGGTCAGATCATGTCCTTCCTCAACAAGCTGGGCGACGATGGTACGTGCGATCTTGCCGGCGCCTACGATAATGATCTTAAGTCCGTTTCTGCTCATATGATCCTGCCTTTAGATACCGAAGAGTGCCTTTACATTATCCTTGTTAACGTCAGCACCGATAACACAGAGCTTGCCGGTAACATCAGATGCGCCTTCCCTGACTTCTGATTCGCCGGGAACATAATCGAAGTGCAGCCACTTGCCGTCTTCTCCCTGAACGATACCCTTTGCTCTCAGGATCTGACCGTATGTTACATTGTCATCAAGCTTGGCAAGCGCGTCTTCGATCTGTTCTTTTGTGAACTTCCTTGATGTCTCGAATCCGACGCTGTCGAATACTTCATCAGCGTGGTGATGATGGTGGTCGTGATCGTGGCAGCCGCATGTGCAGCCCTCACCGTGGTCGTGGTGATGGTGTTCGTGTTCATGTTCCTCATGATCATGATCCTCATGTTCATCGTGGTCATGGTGGTGGTGATGATGCTCATGCTCCTCTGCCTCGAGAAGTGCCGCAGCCATATCCTCAGCCGATACGGGCGATTCGATGGCACTGATTATCTGTACACCGGACAGCTGCTCCCAGGGCGTCGTAATGATCTGTGAGTGGTCATTTACGCCGCGGATCAGTTCGACTGCCTTGTCGAGCTTGTCCTGAGCAATATTGCCCGTTCTTGACAGGATTATCGTTCCTGCATACTTGATCTGATTCTCATAGAATTCTGCAAAATTCTTCAGGTAGATCTTGCACTTGGATGCGTCGATTACTGTAACAGTTCCGCATATCTCACATCCCTCGACGCGCTCGATGGCTGCAACGACATCGGAGAGTTTGCCGACTCCTGAGGGTTCGATGAGGATCCTGTCGGGGTGGTATGTATCGATAACTTCCTTGAGTGCCGTACCGAAGTCACCAACGAGTGAACAGCAGATACAGCCGGAGTTCATCTCAGTTATCTCAATGCCAGATTCCTTGAGAAATCCTCCGTCGATACCGATATCACCGAACTCGTTCTCGATCAGGACGATCTTCTGATTGTTGTAACCGTCTGCAATGAGCTTCTTGATGAGAGTGGTCTTGCCTGCTCCCAAAAAACCTGAAAAAACATCTACCTTTGTTGACATAAATATCACCTCTTCTATCAGTTAAAATATATAATATCGTTCTCCGGCTTGCTTGTTATCGCGTAGTCTTCAACATCGAGGCAGGGTACGGCGACCTTCTGGCCGTTCTGCTCATCCTCGAAATATCTGATCCTTCCGGTAACTTTGAGCCACTGCCCCTTGGGGAAGTTAGCGGTCAGTTCTTTCATGCAGAGTATGCCCATAACTCCGATGTCTGCGGCACAGCACGTATACGCCTGGCGCTGCAGCACGAAAGCTCTGCCCCTGAATTCCCTGAGTATCATCGCTTCGCCGATGAGGGACACTCTCTTGCCGTTATATCTCTTCACATTATCGAGCGCATCCGTGTAGAACAGCCCGAAATCATCAGCCGCGATATCACACGGATCCTTATCCAGGTCGTATGGCAGGTGGTCCGCGATATCGATGATCTTATTATCGACGCTCAGGAAATTGATGCTCATCGAAGGGTTGACACTCTTGACAGAGCCCCTGAGCTTGGGAATGTTATCCCTGTCCGTATCCACCCTGTTGAAGATAACCGTGTCGCCGAACCTGAAATAATCGGCAAACAGCGTCTGCATATTCTTGTAGTAAACGCCGTATGTCGACGCGTCGATCACGACGATCGCGGCGGCCAGCGCCCACCTTCCGGGAACATCGCACTTGTCAAAAAACTCTGCGGGCGACACCGAGCCGTTCCACTCGATGAATATCACGTCGGGCTTGTACTTCTTCTCGATATCGAAGGTAAGAGCCTTGCATACCTCTGTCGTCTCACAGTTGATAATGACCGGGTCTGCATCTCCGTAATTCTCCTTGATGTACTCTTCTTCGCCCTCTTCCGTGGCGATGACAACTATCTTCTTGCCCTTGAAATTCTCGCCGCCTATCCATGAGCAGATGACAGATGTTTTGCCACTGTCAAGGAACCCGGTGAAAAAATAGACTAAACAATCATTCATGATATCTATACCTCTTTACAACTTCTCTTATTTTATTCTTGTTTTATAATAATTAAAAGTCAATATTTAACAGGATGGAACTATGCTCGGACCGGTAAAAATAGGCAATCTGACAATAACGGCACCTGTCTGCCTCGCGCCGATGGCAGGATGCTCGACGGTAATTTACAGAACGATCTGCCACGAATACGGTGCCGGCTTCTGTCCCACGGAGCTGTCCTCCGCCAGATCCGTAAGGTTCTCCGGCATCGATAAGAGCTTCAGATACATGCAGATCGACCCTGACAGTGAGGGGATAACATCGATCCAGCTGTTCGGGAATGATCCTGATGATTTTGAATGCGCGGTAAGAGCCATCTGTGAAGATGACAGGCTCGGCCGGGTATCAATGTTCGACATCAACATGGGATGCCCCGTCCCCAAGGTCGTCAAGACGGGTGCCGGTTCGGCTCTTATAAAGACTCCTGAGCTGGCAGGTGAAGTGGTAAGAGCAACAAAAAGGGCTGCTTCAGCATACGGCAAGCCGGTCACGGTCAAGACGAGGACAGGCTTTGACATGCCGGGGGAGAGCCGCGGTCTGATCAAGGCGGTCCTGGACGGCGGCGCTGATATGGTGTGCATCCACGCCAGGACGAGAGCTCAAATGTATTCGGGCGTTGCCGACTGGGACACGATGGCGGACCTGGCTGAGATCGTAAAATCATACAGAGTGCCTTTCTTTGCAAACGGGGATATAAGGGATGTTGATTCGGCTGAACGGGTCATCAGTCAGACAGGAGCTTCCGGGATCATGATCGGACGTGCTGCCATGGGCAATCCGTGGCTTTTCGCGCAGCTGGCGAATAAGCTCTGCGGCGGCAGTTACGACGATACGCCTCCAACGGATCTCATGAGAGTTCAAATGTTAATGAGGCATCTTCGCGCAAGTTGTGATATTATTCGCGAAGAAGTTGCAGTCAAAGAGTTCAGAAGCATCATGCCGCACTACATCAAAGGCATGCGCGGAGCGGCGGCGGTACGGATGAGACTCGTGTCTGCAAGCACCGTGGAGGAGGTAAGGACCATCCTCTGCAGGGATCTTTTGGGGGTAGACGATAAATGACGATGCTGGTTATTACGCTTTTGTCCGTCATCGGAGGGGCGATCTGCTGTTTTGCAGGATACAGGATTTTCAGGGTGGCATTAAGCCTCATGGGCGGGTGCCTCGGCGCCTACGTCGGCCTTGTCGTATACGAGTATCTGTCCAAATACGACATCGCCCTGATGCATATGGAGTACTCGGAACTGGTCACGATGATCGCCTTTGCTGTCCTCTTCGGCGCACTGGCGTTCGGCCTGTACATGAAGGCGCTGATTGCCGTTGTAACATTGTTAAGCGGCTGGTATCTGTACTCAGACAGCGAGTCTATAGGCATCAAGCTCCCCTGGAACTCGCCTGTTATCACCTTCGGCATATGCCTGCTGTTCGGCCTGGTGATCGGCTTCGCCGTCTACTACCTGCAGAAGTGGGCGATAATAATCTTCACCTCCTTCATCGGTGCCAAGATCATCGCATCCGTCCTTGTCCCGTACCTCATCGCCCTCATCAACGGTCATCAGGGCGAGATGGTGCTCAAGCTCATGTCCGGCAAAATCTCGGGCGACACTGAGCTCCTGATCGGTCTGATATCAGTCCTTCTCCTGACCGGAGCCGGCATCGCCGTGCAAATGTCAAAAAAGAATTCATAGATTGTCATATATTGATACTTGACCTGCACAATCGAAAATGTTATCTTTACTGCAATAAGTTTGGAACAAGCGGAATCGAGACGATTCGAACCAATTAAGCCAATCTACACACAATCTATCCCTTATTCCATGTCGAGGGCGCGCCAGTTGATATTGGTGCGCCCTCGATATTTATACGCGTCCTCAAGATGCCGCGGGCTTCACAGGCGGTAACTTGGACGACTTGGTTGACCGGTGTGTGTGCCCGCTCGTGCTCAAAGAAGTTCCGGGAATGGCTTTGAGGTATCCTTAACAAACGCGTGATTCGTTTTATTCACAGAATCGTACACAAAATCCGGCAAAATCTGTGAATGATTCTGTGAATATAATAATCTGCAGACTTGATGATCGGTGACTTGAAGGACAGATGAAGCAGCCGGGCTGAGGATGTGGTTTCCGCAAGAATTTAAGATCTTTCCGCAGAAATTGCGGAAAGATCACTGATTTTTGCGGAATCCGCAGAAATTGATCTCTTCTTCCGCAGTTTATGCGGAAGCATTGATGCTTTCCGGCGGAAACGGTGAATGTCGGTTAATCTCGCCGTGGCGGTCAGACTGATGCGGCTTGCGCAGTTCATACGATCAGATTTAGCTTCAATTCCTGTTT
>DFIB01000007.1 GCA_002371375.1 Mageeibacillus sp. UBA3708
CCGCGAAGTGCGACTGAGTTCCGGGCAAGGGCATTGGGCGTTCAGATCGTATCCTCAATTATCTCGTACATCGACGCGGCATCTTCCTTGCGCACGGTTGCTTCTATGGCCAGTACCTTAAATGTTACGACACCGTTGCCGAATACGATGCTGACGACATCGCCTGCCTTGAGCTTTACGGAAGGTTTGGCTGTCTTGCCGTTGACGGACACTCGGCCTGCGGTGCAGACGTCATTTGCGACAGTACGCCTTTTTATTACTCTGGATACTTTAAGAAATTTGTCGAGTCTCATCAGTTCAGCACCACCCTGCCGTTCAACGCGGACAGCAATGTCAGATCATCTGCGAACTCAATGTCGGAACCCATCGGAAGTCCCTGGGCCAGTCTCGACACCTTGATGCCTGACGGTGACAGAAGCCTTGAGATATAAAGCGCGGTAGCATTTCCTTCCGCAGTCTGATTTGTCGCCACGATGACCTCTGTAACACTGCTGTCAGATGCCAGACGCTGAATGAGTTTTGTGATCGTTGTATCCTCCAGACTCTTGTTCTTGAGCGGATCGAATACCCCGTGAAGAACGTGGTATAACCCTTTATATTCATGTGTCCTCTCAAATGTGGACACATCTCTGGGTGATTCCACCACCAGTATGGTGCTCCGGTCTCTCGTCTGATCGGAGCAGATCGGGCAGGGATCGCTGTCAGTAAAATTGTGACATACCGAACACCTGCACGTGGACTTGCGGGCGGTCGTAATGGCGCTCACAAGCATATCTGCCTTCTCCTGAGGCATATCAAGAATATGGAAAGCCAGCCGCTGTGCCGACTTGCCGCCGACACCCGGAAGGCTTCCCAATTCCGTAATAAGCTTTTGTATAGACGGAGAGTATCGTGCCATGATCAGAACGGCATCTTAACTCCGCCGGTAACCCTGTTCATCATCTCTGAAGACTTTGCCTCGAGTTCTTCGCTTGCCTGGTTGAATGCGGCAACAACGAGGTCTGAGAGCATCTCGGGATCTTCGGGATCGATCACGTCCTTACCGATCTCGAGTTTGTAGATCTTATGATCTCCTCCGAGCACGAGCTTAACCTGACCGCCGCCGGCCGTTCCCTCGATGCGGAGTTCCTTGATCTCCTGCTGAGTGATCTCGAGCTGCTTCTGCATCTTCTGAGCCTGAGCCATGAGGTTGCCCATACCGCCCATGCCGCCGATATTGCCCATGCCGCCTCTGAAATTACCTTTTGCCATTGTTTTTATCCTCCATTATTGTTTTATCGAATACTGATACTGTCAATCATCGCCGAAATGCAGTTCAGTCGTGATTCCCATCTGTTCTGCTTTGGCTCTTAATGATTCAGCCTCAGCCTGTTTTCTCTTCTTCTCGTGCTGTATCAAGGCATTATTATACTGTGTCTTTGTGCATACGAACAGCCTGTTTATGCCGTTCAGCGAGCCCTTCAGCTTCTGCGCGATCTTCCTGAAGTCGTTCATGCCCTTCAGGTTCTCCACTATATTCCTGTACGAATCGTCGAAAACGATATATCCGTTATCCTCTATCCTCATAAATTCAGACTTGGACAGGGTGTTGTTCAGATTCGGGTTCGTCTCTCCGAGCTCGTGCAGCGTATTCTCCCACTTGCCTATATTATCCGGGTTCGTCCCGCCCAGATCAGGCTGTCTTACTTCTTTGGTGTGCGCATTGCCCACAATAAGCCCGGACTTGTCGTAGACGGCCGACAATGACGTCTTGCCGTTCTTCGGGACGGGCTTGCGCGGTGCCGGCGGAGCAGGCTCAGGTTCAGGCTTTGCCGCCTCCTTCTTCGCTTCTTCCTTCACAAACGACATATCAATATCGTCGACGAACGACTCGGACAGGCCGGCGATCCCCTTCTTCCCGGGCTTCTCCGCCTTATCCTCCGGCTGCTCTTTAGGCTTCTCCACCGCAGGCTCTTTCTTCTCCTCAGCCTTTGCCTCCAGACTCCCGAAAAGGTCGATCTGGTTCTCAAGGGGAGCGTTCTCGTCGATCTCAGGCGGCGCTATAATGACCGTCTGCTGCTCAGCTGAAGACGCCGGTGCTGCGGGAGCCGGCGCGGGAGCAGGTTCAGAAGCAAAGAAAGCACTTACCGGCTTGTCCTTCGGCTCTTCCTTCTTCGGCGAACCGAACGAAGCCTTGAGCTGGGCCAGCCTCTCGGATACAGACAGGGGCTTGTCCTCAGCTTTTGGGGACTCCTCGTCTTCTTTTGGCAGCACTTCTTCCTTCTTCGGCACTTCCTTCAAGAACAGACTAAGCTTCTCCGTCTTATTGCCGACGGGCTCCTCCGGCTTCTTCTCTTCACCCTTCTTCTCCTCGTTCTTAAAGAAAGGTGACTTCACTTCCTGCTTAGGCTCTTCTTTGGCAGGCTCTTCTTTCGGGAGGACCGCCTTTGCGGGAGCCTCCTGAACGGGAGCCTTAGCCCCCGAAGATATCCTGCTTGCAGCCTCTGCCTGCTTTTTCTCAAAATCAGGGATCACGAGCGGCGTCACGGGAAGATTCGTCTTCCTGCCGCAGATCCTGATAAGACCTGTCTCAAAATTGGCCGCCACGGAAGGCGACATCTTAAGATCAGACGCCATCTTGGAAAGATATGATATAAAGCCGATCAGCGTGTCGGCATTTGCCTTGTTCGCAGTTCTGTACATCTGCTTCATATCAGATGCTGAATACGTAAGGAGCTCCGTGGGATCGGGAACGACCCTTATGACCAGCAGATCCCTGAAATAGCCTGCCAGATCCAGTGTAAATCTCAGGTAATCCCTTCCTGCCTCTGATATCCTTGCGCAAAGTCTCAATAACGATTCGTAATTACCGTCGATCAGGACATCTCCCATCTCAAGAAGGAACGCGGTATCGACTGTACCGGCTATATCCTGGATGGACTTGGAACTGATCTCACTTCCGTTGGCAGCACCTGCCGCCTGGTCGAGGAGCGATATAGCATCTCTGAGCGCACCGTCTGACAGCGCGGCAATCTGCTTCAAAGCATCGTCATCTGCTTTGATATCCTCTTTGTCACATATGTATCTGAGTCTCTTAACGATCAGGTCATCAGGGATCCTCTTGAAATTATATCTCTGGCATCTCGACAATATCGTCGGGAGGATCTTATGGGGCTCCGTCGTCGCGAAAAGGAACACCACATGCTTAGGCGGCTCCTCCAGCGTCTTCAGCAGCGCATTGTAGGCGCCCGTTGACAGCATGTGGACCTCATCTATGATATAGACCTTGTACCTTGCCTTGGTCGGGGCAAATACGGCCTCATCGCATATTCTTCTGACATTCTCAACCCCGTTATTGGAAGCCGCATCGATCTCGATGACATCAAGCAGGGATCCTGACAATATGCCCTTGCACACTTCACACTCATTACAGGGATTGCCGTCCTTGGGGTTGAGGCAGTTGATCGCTCTTGAGAAGACCTTTGCTATCGTCGTCTTGCCGGTGCCCCTCTGTCCGGAGAAAAGGTAGGCATGTCCTATCTTCCCGCTCCTTACAGCCTGCTTAAGAGCCGTTACCGGAGCATCCTGCGAAGTGATCTCATCGAAAGTCTGTGGTCTGAACCGTCTATATAGCGCGATATGTTCCTGTTCCATCTGTCTGCCCCTCAAAATAAACTCATCCCACCTGAACTACAGTCGGACAGGCACCCTCGCGGCACAAACAGAAATCTGCTTACTGCTGCTTCCTTCCGGACCTGACAGGGTTCACAACACTGCCTTGCACGAGACCCGAACCGACTGCAGATCAGATGGGATGAACTAACTTTGGTATTATACCATATATATATACTTGTGGGCACTGTGTTTTTTGAGTACTTACAATGCTTGTCTCAAGGCTTCACCGAGTAAACAACAAAATCCTGCCCGGCATAGCCGGGCAGGATAAACCATTTAATCAGACAACGGTAACTTCTTAATTAAGATTGATTCCATAAGCATCGCAAAGCCTTTTCAATTCAGCTTTTGAATATGAAGAAACCTGTCCCTGCTCATACTTCCAATAATCATTTATATAATTACCAATTAAGTAAGAATTGTTTGATACATTCGATAACTTATATTTCCCGTCAGAAGTCTTGGTCAAAGTAAATGAATTCTGATTTCCACCGCCGTTAACGGTAATCGTTGAGGAATTTGAACTGGACGATGATACAGAAACTACACCATTATCGTTCTTATAAAAAACCTTATTAGCTGAAGACACTACTCCACCAGAAACTTTAATACTATCAGCAGTAACGTAACCGGACGGCAAAGATATCCCGTAGTTGTCCTTAAGCCAGCTGTACTGATTTGAAGTTAAGGCATAGCCCGAATTGCTGTCGATCAATCCACCGTGATATTGAGAAGTAAGATTCTGAACCAAATCCGTTCTACCCGTCATATTACTGATCGAGTACGTATTATCAGCATTTTTAGTAAATGTAACCTTAACATCTCCGCCGTTATTACCTGCATTGATAGTAACTACGGTCGAATTACCGTTCTGGGTTATTCCAGAAACACCAGCATTATTGCCAGTAGCAAATCCCCCGGAAACACCCCACCCTGAAGGAATGTCACCTCCGCTGCCCTGCTGAGTAGACTGAGTTACTTGAGGTGTCGACTCAGTAGACTCGTCGGTAGGTTTAGTCTCTTCCGTATTCTCAGTCTCCTCAGACTCCTCAGACTCTTCAGACTCTTCGGACTCTTCCGTCTCCTCAGTATCTAATGTAGCCTCTCCTGTATTCTCCGGAGTTACATACTTAGGGAACATACCTTCAGTTTTCTCTCTCGCATCGGCTTCCCATCTGGTTCCGCCGGTCTTCTTAAGATTCTCAAGATAATCGTTGTATCTGTTGATATCAATTGCAATTCCGGCAGCTACTGCAGCTGACAAGATAACGATAATTGCAATAACGAGTATAATCTCGGTGAGTGTAAATCCCCGCTTATTATTTGTGATTTTCCTCATGACAATCACCTCACTTGCACATTAAGATACTTTATTATAGAGCTAAGCGCGTATATTAATCAATGTAAGAATTTCACAATTTTGTCACAATTTTATTAACATATTATAAATTTTAATCTGGCAAGCAGTTCTTCGCGTGTATTCGGTACGATATCGTTAATGTGGTCTTCCATCAGCCGTGACAGTACAAGCCCAATCTCAGGACCCGGGCTGACACCCGCTTCCGCTATGTCATTTCCGCCGACCTTAAGTTCAGATACGGAGAATGCCGCGCCTTCTGCCGAGAGTTCCCTGCCTATGGATATCAGTCTGTTCAGGAGTTCGAGCCTCTGCCTCCCTTTCTCCGAGTGGGCCAGTATATCCGCCTTCTGAAGAACTGCCAATTTCTTTACGAACTCTTTGCCGCACTCGCACATGAACCGGTGGACGGATATCCTGTCGGGCGATGCATACCGGTCGTGGTATCTGACTAAACGTGCCGTTTCCGAGATGAGGCTTGTGCGGCAGCAGAGGTCCTTTAATACTCTTTCGGCGATCATGGAGCCGATCAGGGGGTGATCCTTCATATGGCCGTCTGTCCGAAGGCAGCGCGGCTTGGCTATATCGTGGAACAGGGCTGCCAACGCCAGGGGCAGATCTCTCCTGCCTTCCTCATCACGCGGCAGATTATCCAGCACATCGAGTGTATGCTCCAGCACATCCTTATCATGGTAAGGCGATTTCTGATCGAAAGCCTCACACTCCTCAAGCTCCGGTATGATCACCTTGAGTATCGGGACGGATGATCTGATCACCTTAGCTGCATAAGGTGCAGTCATAAGACCGCAGAATTCGGCTGATATGCGCTCGGCAGCAATTTCCGACAGAAGATGTGCACTTTCTGTCATCGCTTCACATGTCCTGCTCTCTATGTCAAATCCGGTGACGGCTGCAAACCTCAGTCCTCTCATAATCCTCAGAGCGTCCTCCTTAAATCTCAGAGAAGGGTCTCCCACTGCCCTGATCAGACCGTTCCTGATATCATCAAGGCCTCCGGTCAGGTCGATCACGTTGCCTTCCTTATCGAGATAAAGGGAGTTCATCGTGAAATCACGTCTTCTGACATCCTCTTCGATATTCCTGCTGAAGTCCACATGATCGGGTCGTCTGTGATCCTGATACGAACCGTCTATCCTGTACGTCGTTATCTCAACGGGGTTCCCGTCGACTACTGCCGTCACAGTCCCATGCCTGATGCCGGTCGGAACAGTCCTGATTCCGTTGCTGTCAAGAACAGATACTATCTCATCAGGCATAGCCGATGTGGTCAGATCGTAATCAGACGGGACCTTGCCGGTCACAAAATCTCTGACGGCTCCCCCAACCACATAGCATTCATAGCCGGCATCGCCGAGGAGTGTCAGGATCGTCCTGCAATATCCGGGTATTCTCATCATTCTCACAATGTCTTGAGTATGTCGACCAGTTTGTCCGAAGTGATCCTCGGATTGAATCCCATCTCCGTCATGGCGCTTCTTGTGCTGTCTGCGATCTTCCTCATGTCCTCGGGAGTCATTACAGGGATATCATCGAAATGAAGATTCTTCTTATATATGTCATTCACAGATTCGATAAAAGACTGCGCCGCAGATATGGTATCAAGCGACGTCGTGCAGAAATGTTGCGATCTCGCGAGTTCCGCCATGGGCTCCGCATAGAAATTCAACAGTTCCTTAAGCACTGCCACCAGGATCTTCCCCATTCCCGCTCCGTACTCACATCCGTACCTGTTCTGCATGGCATGCATGATAAAGAAGGAATAGCCGAATCCGAGTCTTGCAGTCGCAAGTCCAGCGTAGAATCCGCCGGTTGATATCCTCGTGAGGAGATATCCGTCAATGTTATCCGCCACCAGACTGTCAAGCTTGCCGAATATCTTATAGATAGCAACAGCCGCATTGGCCTTGTACTGCGGATACCTCGCAGACAGCGGCGACAGATATGCTTCGATCGCCATGCACAGGCCGTTGAGGGCAGAGAATCCCACCATTTCCGCATTATTGCGGATCATCATGTCCGGATCTATTACGACGATCTGCGGCATCATTATCTGACTGAAGCATGTGACCCATGAGTCTGTATCGTGATTATAGAAAGAACTCTCGGGCGTGGAGGCCGCAGGCGTACTGTCAACCTTGATGACCACGAGCGTCTTGATGTCGAAATGCACATTCCCCACGCCGGCAAATGAGGACGGCTTGCCCGGATTAGTCGCAGATACCGCCGTAAGCTTGCCTACTGCTATATCGTACCGGTTGCCTATAACGACGATCGTATCGCAGTTATATTCCTTGTATGTGCCCAATGCACCTTCTATATCCCTGTTATTTGCCACATTACTGCGCAGCTGGTATTTGAACGTCCTGAGGCCTGCATCATTATACTTGCTGATGACATTCTCGACAGACCTGTATTCGAATGTATTCTTATTCGATATGATCAGAAGTCTCCTGGAGCCGCGTTCTTTGAGAACATCGGCTATGTCGCCCGCCGAACCCGCTCCCATATAGAGAGCCTGAGGAGTGATACCGTCTTTGTCAGTACTCTTGATGAAGGTTAAATCGCGCGACATTCCAAGTAACCGTCCTCTTCGTATTTCTTTAAATTATAACATCACAATCCCGATAAAAAGATATAATAAAGATGAAATATTTGTGCGGAGGTGACAAAATGTACAGTCTTACCAAGTATGCAAGGAATCTCAGTGATATTGCCGTAGCCGAGAATTCGTTATCGCTCGGACTTACACTGACCGAATTCGCCGAGAGTCCTTTGACCGAGAACGGCCGTGACAACGGAAGGATAAAAGTCGATATCAGCTCACCTCAATCGGGAATAATCAAGATCAATGCCCGCGTCAGATATACCGGCAAAGACAGTACTCAGGTAATCAGTACGAGGCCGTCCGGAAGCGGCATCGTTGATGAAGACGATAACTACACGATATTCAAGACAGGAATGCTCGAAGCGAGGATCGCCAAGACGGGAGCATTCAGGATCGTCTTCTATTACTGCGGCAATCCCATAACAGCCACTTCACTCAATTCTTTCTTCAACACCAGGAGACCGGAAGAATACACAGGCGCCTGCCTTGATATTGCCCCCGGCGAATCGTGCTTCGGTCTCGGCGGCGGCGGAAGCGTCGAACTGATGGGGCGCAAGGAAGAGACAAACAACACCAACGAGAGTGCGGCGTTTAACAAGATACCTTTCTTCGTATCATCAAGAGGATACGGTGTATTCGTTAATTCCTACGGCTCGGTCAAATTCGATTTCGCGTCGCAGAGCGGAGCTATCGCTTTCTCGCAGGAAGGGGAAGCGCTGGAATTCTACCTTTTCGCCGGTAATACGGCAATGGATGTCATATCGGCCTATACGGGACTGCTCGGGAGGGATACGACGAACAATCCCATTTGCGAGGGGCTGTCACTGAATTATTCGGGCAGCTTCGATTACACCGAAGAGAGCATCCTGGCTGACCTCCATCAGGCTTCAGACTACGGGATTACGATCTCGGAGATATGGCTCGGCCACGGGTACCTCCCCAAGCACCTGAAGACAGGCTATTCATGGGATCTTACAAGGTTCCCGGATCCTGCCAAGTTCATAAGGAAGCTCCATGACAAGGGCATCAGGGTCGGTATAGCTTTGTCACCTTATATATCAGACACTGTTCCCGAGTACATCGAGTGTGTTGATAACGATTATCTCGTCAAGGATGACAACGGTATTCCCGTCCTCGCTGATTACGAAGGCGGCTCCATGGGAATCGTCAATGTTTTGAACCAGTCTGCAAGGAACTGGCTGGGACTGAAGTTCGACTCGGTGCTTCATACGGGGATCGATCTCGTGGAGGCTGATTTCAAATACGAGATACTCAACGTTCCGGGCAAGCCCGTATCCTTCTATAATTATTTTGCCGTTGCTTTCAACAGTATCGTGAAGGACTGCGCATCCCGCTGCATAGGATCTGACAACGACTCGATAATAAGGAACAGCACAGGTGCAGGCGATCTCATATCACCTTACCGCAACATATACATGAACAAGAATACCGCAAGCTACAGCAGCCTTGCATGCGCTGTCAACAACGCGATGTCCTACGGAATGACTGGTCTTGGCATAATAAACATGGATGTTCCCTCGATCGCCACTTCGTCTCCCACTCTCTATACGAGATGGGCTCAGCTGGCCATGCTCATGCCTCATTTCAGACTTCCCGTACCGTTCTGCAAAGACTCGGATATGCTGGTCAATCTCAAGCTGGCATCCAATGTAAGATACGGCATCCTGGCATATTTGGAATCATGCTGCATGGAATCGTCGGCCTACGGTACGCCCGTCATCAGACCGATGCAGGTGGAATTCGCTTCAGACAAGCTCGCATACAAGTGTCCCAACCAGTTCATGCTCGGACCGTCACTTCTCGTATGTCCCGTATTCTCCGGTGCAGGCAATGTTAGCTTCTATGTACCTTCCGGCGTATGGACGAACCTTCTGACAAGAGAGAAGGTATCAGGCCCGAGGATAGTCTCCCGCAAGACGGATTCCGGCGAGATTCCCCTCTATGTGAGACCTAATTCCATCCTGACATCACACTCGGGTGACACGATAACATTCTCCTGCTTCGAGCTGGCAGAAGGCAACGTTGCCGCAGCGGAGATCTTCGGTCAGAACAAGACCGCTTCAGGCATTATTAATGTCCTCAAGCATGATGGAAGGATAACCGTAAAGACGGAAGGGTTCGGAAGGGCAACCAAGAGGATCATCCTCACGGGCATTACTAATGTTGCAGGTGTGTCGGAAGGATTTCCCGATATCGACCAGTACGGAACAACTGTCGAATTCGCATCAAACGAACTGATCGTCACTCTGGGATAAGATACCGTATTCTTATTCGATTCCCGAGAAGAATTCGTCTATATCCTTGAAATACTCACCTCTTACCGGCTCGTGCTGTATCTCATGACGGTACGGGCCGTATGATTTTGCCTTGACAGTCACGCCCCTGTCCTCCATGGCAGCGATAACCTTGCGGACACCCTCACCATAAGAACCCACCGGGTCTTCTTCGCCGTAAGTAAACATGATGGGACGCAGCGAGAGATTGTTATAGACCTCATCACTCTGAATAAACGCAACGAGCGTGAACAGATCGTAGAATCCTTTGCCGGTAAAGGTGAATCCCAGCATATCATCAGCCATATATATGTCTATCTCGTGCGGGTCGGAAGATATCCAGTCGAAAGGCGTTCTCGCCTTCTTGATCCTCTTGTTGTAACTCCCGAAAGCGGCAGCATTCACAAGCCTTGCCGGCTTCCTGCGCCTTGCAAGCTTAGCAAGGAACTTGGCAAATCCCACCGCCGGATTAGGTCCCATGGTGGATGATATGAGATATCCGTCGAATGCCGTGCTGCAACTGGGCAGCGAATACATCGCCCTGACGATGAACGAACCCATTGAATGACCGTACAGAAAGTACTTAAGGTCATCACCGAATCTCTTCTTAGCCTCGTTATGCATCTTCATCTCATCTGCGATGGTCTTGAATATCGCGCCTTTCTCAGCCCCGAAATACCCGAGCGGCATATTGTTGTCCTTGTTGAGTTCATATGTTCCGCCGTGGCCCAGCATATCCATGCCGCATACATGCCAGCCGCATCCGTTGAGATACTCGATCATCTCTTCATAACGCCCTATGTATTCGGCCATACCATGGCATATCTGGATCACTCCTTTGGGACTGCCGCTCTCAGTAGGATAGAAATACCCTCTTATTCTGTTGGCATCACCTATAGAAGCAGGAAAAGTGATATTCTCTTTCTTAATGCTCATCTTCTTCTCCCTCTCATAGCAAGCAATCTGATCAATGTCAATGCAGAGCTTGCAAGGGCAATTGCATAAGTGTCTCCTGCCGCCCAAAGAACTTTTTTGGCTGCCGCAAGCTGGTCACCCGTAGCCCATCCGAACTGCTGCATAGCTTTCCAGCCGCGTCTGCTCGCATCCCGTTCGATCCATAAAGTAACGACGTAAAACAGAACTGCCACGCTGTACATAACAATACCGATCGTTGAGATCGTATAGCCGAGATTGCTGTATCTGTACCTGCTCGCCATATATGTTATCATGACGCCTATTATCGTGACGTATACACCGAGTCTTGAACAGATATTGACTGCAGGTGCAAGGAATTGTCTTACTCTGTAAGCTCCCATGCCCGATGCATCCTGAAGAGCATGACCCGCCTCATGAGCTGCTATCGCGACTGCAGTGATCGAATTCTGCCCGTATGTCGTATTCGACAGGCTTATTGTGCCTTCTTTGGAGTTGTAGCAATCTGTAAGCTCACCGTCAATGTGTTTGATGACAATCCCTCCGGCATCATTCTCCCTGAGCATCTGGGCAACCGCCTCATTGGAAGTGATCCCGCTCGATATCATGACCTTTGAATACTTAGACACAAGGCTCTTAAGCCTTCCCTGCACCGCAAGACTGATAACAAACAATACGATCATCAGAATGTAGAAAAAATAATCACCAAGATAGTACATACTATACCCCCTTATTCATATATACGGATTATACCACCGTCTTTTTCTTCCTGTCGATCAATGCGAAAACAACCATTCCGATAAGTCCCGCCGCCGATATTACGGCACCGCCCTTAAATCCCGGAGCGATAAAGCTGAGTTCGCATGTGTGACTTCCGGAAGGAACTTCAAAAGCTACAAAAGCACCCTGATAAGGAACTATCTGAGCCTCCTTCCCGTCGATCTTAAGCGTCCATCCCTCCTCGTACGGAACAGTCGTTATTACCATCTCATTATCTTTGATATCGGCCGTGAGATTGACATATCCGTCAACAGCCTCATTTACAACAACCTCATCCCTGTTTATCATATCGAACTGCCTGCCGAATATTTCATAATCAAGATAGCCGAATCCGGCATCGAGATATGTGAACTTATCATCTTCTGATGTGATAGTAACCTTGATCTCATCCCCTTTATCGAACGAACCGAGTCTCATAACCTGTGAGAAATAAGTACCTGAAGACGCATGACTCATAAAGACGTCATTTACATAAACACTCATCTCTCCTGTTGTGGCAGGAGCGGTCAGATTGAAATAGATATCACCTGTAACAGGAGCTGTTGTCTTGTATTCGATGTAGATCGGTATATTCTCATTATTCCTGTGATATGTAACAGCATTCTCCGCTGCCTCAGCAGCTGCAAGATCTTCCTGTCCCAGCCTGTCGCGGTCAAAGTTCTCATTATCCTGAGCTTTACTTGCCTCTTCGGATGAAGCTGAGGAAGACGGATCATTCTTCGCCTTGTATGCCACCATTGTCATGAGATCGGAATTAACCGTCATACCGTTCGTTACAACAGGCCCTTCAACAGCTTCTGAAGGGATCGTAATGAAATAGTCCTCGGTAAAATAATCAGGGAACATTGATCTGTACCATCTGTTACGGAATGCAAAGTAGTCCTTATTCTTTGCAGTCTTCTCAAGTTCATAGTAATCAAAATCCATAGCTTTCTTATCGGCAGCGAATGCCAGAGGAAGAACATACTTATTCGCATAGAATTTGTATCCTATGTCATACTGATCGTCATTAACAAATACTGCATTTGTATAATCCCTCATCGTGGTCATGGCTCCGATCGAGAAGAACGCGTCACTGTCCGATGCGCAGTAGGTATAACTCTCGGCAAAGTAATTATAGTTAACAGGGTAACCCAGCTGCTTGATAAATCTGTGAAGAGATTTATTGGAACTTGAATTGAAGAAAGTCATCCCGTGGAATCCGCCGAACATGTTGGGATGCTCAATGATATAGTTTGACTTCACATAAGAAGTAATAAGCTCATCCTCCGCCCTGAACGCCCTGTTCTTCTGCGCCGTCAGATAGCCTACCTCCTTAAGATCCTTCATGGCCATGATCGAATCTCTGTACTGCTCCGCACTTCCGTTATAGAGCGTAAGCGCCGAGACATCAGTCGCGAGCAGGGGCTGAACATATACAGACTCAAAGCATACGACGATCGCCAGCAGCAGCGGCATTATCTTAGGCATATCGGCGAAGGCCGGCGACCAGTCATTCTTATTCATGAATATCAGCAGGACAAAGATAGAGACTATCAGCGCCAGGTTTGCTATGAATATCTTGTCGCTCTTCATATTGCCGAAGCTCTGCGCCACGAACAGCCATCCGAGAACAATCCCCATACTGATGAGGAACTCTTTCCGGGTGACTTTGGATATTCCCTCGTAGGCTTTGGCGGCAATGATAAAGAACAGCGGCATGAACACAAAGCTGTGTCTGTGCCAGAACCAGTTGGGCGCATCGAAAGCCTGCCATGCCACATCTATCCAGTATATGGCCGTGGACAGATATACTCCCGCGAGGCAGAGAAGATATCTTATCTTGTCTTTCCTGTCGAAAGCTTTGCTCACAAAGAATATGACCATCAGTATCGTAATGAGGAGTCCGCAGAACAGGAACGGGAGATTGGCGGGCATTACATCACCGAATTCTCCGTCTATACCCTCAAAGAAATGATCCAGCATATCTTTGGCATTATACATAATGAAGTGTTCGTTAGGCTTGCTCACGGTGGGATCGGCATTCCTCAAAGTAGCAAGCGCCACGGGCACGAGGATCACACACATGATCATGGCATCGAGAACAGCGATCACGATGAACCTGACAATCTTCCTTACAGCTTTTCTGATGTCCTTATACTCACCGAGGCTACCCATCCTGACAAGCAGGTAGATGAAGGTGAATACGCCGACCATGTATGCTATGTAATAGTTGGACAGGAACAAAACCGGGAGCGTAAATATGAGTCCGAGCTTCCTGTCTTCCCTGATGAACTTCTCGGTAAAGAACAGTATAAGCGGCAGGAGCATATATCCGTCGAGCCACATGATCGAGAAGAGGAATGCCGTCGAATATGAAGTGAATGAATACATTACCCCGAACAGAGCAGGCCACAGGCACTTCTTATCCTTTGCATAAAACGACATGAACATGCACATAAATGCCGAGGCAAAGCTCATCTTGAGGATCATAAGGAACAGCACAAAACCGTCTATAAATGACGCATCAAAAAAAGCAAACAGCAGATTGAAGGGGCTTGACAGATAATAGCCGAACATCGACATGTAGTTGCCGCCGAGACCCTGGTCGAAAGAATACATCAGATGCGACAGGAAGCTTGCGCTGCCGGCATCCGCTCCCATCCTGTTGCGGTACATCGCAAGGAACGGAGCATACTGGGCAGTCAGATCGCTGATGCTCGTCGAATACACGCCGAAAGGATATTTCTGACAGATGACCGAGAGGAAGAGATAGAATATCATAGTCGCAAAGAAAGCGATAAACGGTCTGTAATCAATTGAAGGCCGCTTGAGTGAGATACCTTTCCGGCTCTTAAGTGATGATATTTCCTGCATCTGATAAAACTCCCTGAATTTGCTCTGTTTTTAGATTATAATATATTAGTAGTCGTTTTTCACTTATTTGGAGGTTTTATGTTGATCAGTTTGATTATCCCTTGTTATAACGAAGAGCAGGCTCTTCCCTTCCTCTATCAGGCTCTTTGCGAACTCCGCAGCGGTCTTACCGGAACAGGCAAGAGCTTTGAATTCATTTTTGTGAATGACGGAAGTTCTGACAGGACTAAGGATGTGATCAAGGAATATGCGAAGAGCGACAGTGATGTGAGGTATGTATTCTTCTCGAGGAATTTCGGCAAGGAGGCTGCGATGTATGCCGGTCTTGAGGCGTCGAAGGGTGATTACGTGGCCATCCTCGATGCCGATATGCAGGATCCGCCGTCACTCATTCCCGAGATGATCAGAGCCCTTGATAACGACGAATGCGATATCGTGGCAGCAAGAAGAGTTACCCGCAAGGGTGAACCGAAGATAAGGAGCTTCTTTGCGAGGAGATTCTACAAGCTGATCAACCGCATGATCGAAGTCGAGATCGCGGATGGTGCCAGGGACTTCAGACTTATGAGGCGCGTTGTTGTGGATGCGATCCTCCAGCTGTCCGAACGCCAGAGGTTTTCGAAGGGCATTTTCGCCTGGGTGGGATTCAGGACCAAGTGGGTCGAGCACGTCAATGTGGAGAGAGTCGCAGGAGAGACAAAGTGGAGCTTCTGGAAGCTGTTCAAGTACGCGATCGACGGTATCATTGCTTTCACCACCGCACCTTTGAGACTTGCCACGATCGCGGGATTCGCATCCGCCCTTGCCGCTTTCGGATATATGGTCTATTACTTCATCAGAGCCGTCATCCTGAAGATCTACAACGACGTTCCCGGATATCCCTCACTGCTCTGCTTCATCCTGTTCATCGGAGGACTAATCCTTATGGCTTTGGGCGTTCTCGGCGAATATATAGGACGTACGTATATCGAGGTCAAGGGACGGCCGATCTACATCAAAGCAGAGGACGAGAACAGCCTCAGGTCTTCCCGAGATACTTGAAGAACAGCGTATCCTGCGGGTTCTCTGAGAAGAACTGGTCGGATATCTTCTCCGTATAGTACGGAGTTGCCTGATTGCCAAACGATACTATGTGATTCTCAGGTCTGTCATCGCTCATGAATGTTCCCGGAATTATTACCGACAGCATGAAGTAGGTTACATATGCCATTCCCACAAGGACGACTGACAGGGCCGCAAGCTTAAGATTTGCGGCAACACCTTTGCGCTTCTTATTCTTCTTTGCAAGCATTGTGTCCTCCTCGGAATAATCGGATACAAGCTTAACGAGGAATACGGCGAGGATAAAGAGTCCCGGCATCGAAGCCCTCATTGTGAAGTCATTGCTTTCGGTGATCTTGTAGAGCGGGCACAGCAGCAGAAGTATGATCGCGCCCCAGAACATGGGGTCCTTCCGCCTCTTGCTGAAGACAAGTGCCGCGACCGGCATCACCTCAACGGCGAGCAGGATAAGGTAAGCAGGAATAAATCTTCCTATGCTGCCGTAGTACTCCCACGTGAATCCGCGGTCTGCGGCAGAATCGGCCTTGGCCATGTAGAACGCCCCGTAGATGATCAGTATGATTACCGGCATTACGATGTTACAGGGACTTAAGATATTGCGGATGTTCCTGCGCCTGTCACCCGTACGGTACTTGCCGTTGAACAACTGCACGATACACGGAACGATCATTCCGAAGGTCGCCCACGGCGAATATGCGAACATCAGAGAACCGATAAGCCCCGTGCTCCTGTTGTTCCGCGCTGTAAGCAGCAGAATGATTATCAGATAGCAAGGGATCGCCTGGTGATACACGTTCTCCAGATTATTGAAATTGCTGACAAATGACATGTGCGGAACACATCCGTCAACCCACATCCACTGCTCGTCTATGTTAAGCCAGATCTGGTTGATGTAGTACGGAATCACATCCAGACCCGAGAAACAGAGCAGTACAAACATGGATGCGTAAGAGTTCCTTCTGACATATATCGATATTCCGATGATGATCAGAACGATACCGAGACTGTTCCACAGAATGAGGAAAACATTAGCTGCCGTAAATCCGAACAGTTTGCCGGTCAGAGCCGCCGGCAACCAGTATGTAAAGTAATAGATGAAGCCCTGCGGAGCCTGCGAAGTGATCATCTGACGCACATCAGGATTCATCTGCGTCTCGGGCTGATATATCACCGGCCATTTGTAATTAATGAGGTCATTGAGGATGGCTCTCCTGAAAGCATGATCATAAGTGGTCCACACAAGTTCACCCACACCGGTAAGCACCGTAACGCAAATGGCAAAGATCGAAGCAATGACTATGAACTTCACCGGAATGATGACACAGTCCTCAGTAAGAGATCTGTCAGGAGCCTTGTCACTGTCCCTGAATGCCAGATATCCTACCAGACAGGCAATGACCACACACGCTATTGCAACCGGTATCTTAAGATACCCGGCAAAAAAGATAAGCACGGGAAGCATGAGATACGCCACCGCCACCGCGAAAAAAGACCTGTAGTTAACTTTGACCGACTTATTCATATACACCTCACCTGACAAGATTATAAACGCTGAGCCTATTTTTTGAAAATAGGTGTTTAAAACCTACCATTTTAATAGTATTATAGTATTAAGAAACACAAGTGAGGAAACAACATGAAAATCTCAACCAAAGGAAGATATGCACTCAGAATGCTCGCAGACCTCGCCAACTGCGACAGAAATGAATATATAGCACTTAAGGATATTGCGGAGCGCCAGAGCGTATCCAAAAAATACCTCGAACAGATCGTTCCGATCCTGACACGCGGCGGTCTCCTGTCAACCAACAGAGGCTATCAGGGCGGTTACAGGCTGGCCAGAGACCCTTCGACGATATCATGCGGAGAGGTGCTGCGCCTTACCGAGGGCAGCCTGTCCCCCATCGTTTGCATCGAGGGCGGTATCGATAATATCAATTGCGAGAGAAGCAAGGAATGTGTCACCCTTCCCCTGTGGAAAGGTCTGTATGAAGTGATCAACAAGTATCTCAACGGGGTCACCATCCAGGATCTCATAAATGAATTTAACTCCAGAGGAAGCAACGATTACGTAATCTGAAGCCCGCAGCTTACTTGCTCGCTACAGTCCTCGGTTTTGGCGCTCGCCTTTTGTCGGGCTAATAATTTCCGGGTGCTCGTCCCGGCGCCAAAACCTGCGGAAGTCCGCTCCCAAGCAGCTGCGGGCTTCACAGGTGGTGGCTTGATAATATTGGTCTACCGGGACTGCATTCAACCGGTCAGTTTTATACTTCCCCATAAAATCAAAATTCTTCCCTGATTTTTCAGAGAAATGGGGAAATATAGCTATTATTCCCCGTTTTCTATAAAAACAAACACTTTTGTTAAGCAGAATGGGGAAGTTTCCGGAACCACGCCGGCATGGTAAAAACAGGATTAATGTTAGCCGTAGGTAACCGATACTGACCGAAGACACATCAGTCTGACCGCAACGGCGAGATCAGCGTTTCCGCAGAAAAAGGGCAATCCTTCCGCTATAAAATGCGGAAGAAGAGCTCAATTATTGCGGAAACAACATCCTCAGCCCTGCTGTCATCTGTCGTTCAAGCCTCCGATCATCAAGCCTGCAGCTGCTTGCAAGCGGACTTCCGCGGGCACCCCAGTCACTCTAGCCTCCACCAGTGAAGCCCAACGCCCTGTCCCGGAACTGCTTTGAGCACGAGCGGGCATGCAAACAAAAATTGTTGCACATTCCTATCCCCGCGATGTGCGACTGAGTTCCGGGACAGCGGCATTGATCTTACTTGCTCCCCTTCTCAGTAAACACCGCAAAAAAAGTCTTAAGAAATATCTCGACGTCAAGTCCGAGACTGTAGTTCGTTATATATTGCGTATCGAGCGCAACGACTTGTTCAAAATCAGTAATATCAGACCTCCCGGATATCTGCCACAGACCAGTGATGCCGGGCTTCATTGCCAGTCTGCTCATGTGGTGAGGCTTGTATCTCTCGAATTCATCGAGCGTGGGAGGCCTTGTTCCGACAAGGCTCATGTCACCTTTGAGCACGTTCAGGAACTGAGGAAACTCATCAATGCTCGTTCTTCTCAGGAATCTTCCGATCGGAATGACGCGCGGATCGCGCGATACTTTGAACATCTGACCGCTCATCTCGTTATCGCCCATAAGCTCCTTCTTGTGTTCCTCTGCGTCAGGATACATCGTCCTGAACTTGTAGATCTTAAAGTGCCTGCCGTTAAGGCCTACCCTGACCTGAGAGAATATGACGCGTCCCGGGCTCTGTATGAAGATCACGGGCGCAAATATAACAAAAAGCACACAGGTGATCACAAGTCCGATCAGTGAGATGATTATGTCAAAGGTACGCTTGACGACCTTCTGCCCGGTCGTGATCGGTGATATCGTTGATGTAATGCAGGTGCTGTTGCCCACTTTATCGATGCGGACGTTGGGTACTTCGTGAACAAATACATCAGTCATGATGTGGACGATAACCCCCATCGACAGGAACCAGTTGATGAGCTTGCCTACATCTTTGGCTTTGGAGCCTATATAGACTTCATCGACGATGTGTGTCCTCAGGAATTCCTGCATTTCCTGGCGGTACATGATCTTCACTCCCTCGATCGGAGTCAGCCTTTTCTCCTGATCAAGGAGCATGAACCTGTCAACCTGTATGCTTCCCGGATTCGAAGCCATGATCTGCTCATAGATCTTTACGGCATTCTCCCTGAAACACACGATTATGATGTGAGTCTTGTTGTTGTTCTTACGGAATCTCTCATGGATGACGGCCTTTATCACCGCCCTGAAAAAATACGTGATCAGGAGGTTCAGAATAAATAGGAAGCCGATGAACAGACGTGACACCTCATCTGTCTCTTTCATAACGAAAAGGATCACGAGCAAGGCAGTGAGCATCTCCACATCCATCAGAAGGACATTGCTTAATTCCTTGAGATATCCCCGCTTAAGTATTCCGCTGTGCAGGGGCTGAGCGAGAATGATCACCAGATAAACTATTAGAAGGAGCAGATTGATCTGCCTGTAATTTGCTCTCGTACTGGATTCGTAGACAAATCTGAGATAGAAGGCGAGCAGGAACGCAATCTCCAGAGACAGAAGATCTGAGATTATGAACTCGATGTGCTTTGCTCTCGAACTGATATTGCCTTCCATATGGTCTCCTCAAAAAGTAACTGAATTATAAACTATTCTGTAACGGGTTAATATGAGGACTGTTCCAAAAATAAAAGCCGTTATGGCAGGTATATCCGTCATAACGGCAATATGGCTCATCGGGGGTATTATTATCAGTTGTCGGCAAACAATGCTGTAGACAGGTATCTGTCACCCGTATCGGGAAGAAGCACAACGATATTCTTGCCTGCAAATTCAGGTCTTGCTGCCAGCTGCTTTGCTGCCCAGAGTGCCGCACCTGAAGAGATACCCACAAGTACGCCTTCCTGTCTTGCAAATGCCTTGCCCGTAGCGAAAGCATCATCATTATCAACGGGGATTACCTCATCGTAAACGCTTGTATTGAGTGTCTCAGGTACGAAGCCTGCACCGATTCCCTGGATCTTGTGAGGGCCGGCTGTTCCCTGTGACAATACGGGGGATGTCTTAGGTTCAACAGCATATATCTTCACGTCCGGGTTCTGTTCCTTCAGGAACTCGCCTACACCTGTAACAGTACCGCCTGTGCCTACGCCTGCGACGAATGCATCAACCTTGCCGTCCAGATCCTTCCAGATCTCAGGACCTGTTGTTGCCTTGTGTGCTGCAGGGTTAGCCCGGTTGGTGAACTGGCTGGGGATGAACGAACCTGGGATCTCGGCAGCAAGTTCGTCTGCCTTTGCGATAGCACCCTTCATGCCCTTGCTGCCGTCTGTGAGAACGAGTTCGGCACCGTACGCCTTGAGGAGATTTCTTCTCTCAACGCTCATCGTCTCAGGCATCGTAAGGATGATCCTGTATCCTCTGGCAGCAGCTACGGAAGCAAGTCCGATACCTGTGTTACCGCTCGTAGGCTCAATGATAACGGAATTCTTGTTAAGAAGGCCCTTCGCCTCAGCGTCCTCGATCATTGCCTTGGCAATCCTGTCCTTAACGCTTCCTGCGGGATTGAAGTACTCAAGTTTTGCATAGATATTAGCCTTGAGATCATTGGCTGCAATGAACTTGTTGACCTTAAGGAGTGGTGTGCCGCCGACTAATTCCGTAACAGAATTATATACTGCCATAGTGATATCCTCCGTGTAATTTGGTATTGCCTACCTTTTCTATAGGTTTTATTCTATCACGGGCAAAGTATTTGTCAACAACAAAATTCAAATCTTTTTATGCGGGATAATAACTCGACATGTAGTCGATCAGATCAATGATGCCCGGTATATTGACAACCGCAAGTAATACCGTGGCACCGACACATATCACAGGGAAGATCTTTTTAAGGTCGAATTTGTCGCTAATCTTCTCGATAAGCTGATAGATGAGGACAAGATACGGCCATCCGAAATAAAGCTCATACAGGATCAGCCCGTTCTCTCTGGTCCCCCAGCCTACGACTATCAACACGATCATTGATAACATGATCCAGCCTCCTGCAATTCTGCTGCTTATCTTATCCCTGTTTACCACGAGACTGATAAGCGCAAATATGAGGATAATGATCCCGATGTAATTAATACTCTCGACGGGATCCTGCTGCCATGATATATACTGCTTATCCTCTACATTTACGGTGCATACGCCGGCATTTGGCGCAACAAAGAAGTTCTTTATGTATTCCAGGAACTGCTTTGTCTTGTCAAATATGGTGAGTTTGCTTCCGGTAAAGCTGATCAGTACATCAACATCCTTAAACATGTTTATAAAGATGGTCAGCTTCCCGAAAGCGATCATTAGCAGAACGAACTCCAGACCACAGCAGATCACTCTGACAATTCTCTCTTTTATTCTCTCTTTACCGAGTCTCAGTGCAGATACCGGCAGCAGGGCGAGACTCGTCAGCAGTGTCCCGCCTGCGCCCATAAGGGCGAATCTGCCGTCTTGTCCGGATAACAGACAATACAGACACAAAACTAACCAGAAGAATGCCACAACATATTGTTCTATCATCACGCTGAAGAGCAGATAAGTATGTGTGCTCATAAAAAGCAATATGAAGCAGATCCTCTTTACACGATCAAGCTTCATGATCTTCGTCAGTATAAAGACCGAGACAAAAAGGAGTATTACCTGTGTAAACTCCAGCATGATCGCCTGGACCGCAGACGGTACGCTTAACAGTCTCCCGATGAGATAGGTAATGCTGACAAACGGCGCAGAGAAGACAGCGAACAGCGGCTGTCTCAGATCATTCTCAGGGTGACCAATATTGAGGAAGACATTCCCGTAGAAAAGGCGCTGTGAATCTCCAGTATACACAACATCCACCAGGTTTTTGCTGCTGTAGAAAGCACTGCCGGATAACAGGATCACAGTTACATAAGCAAAAGTCAATAACACAAGGGAGGCATAAATGATCCATTCCGTTCTGTTAACGTCCGAGAAAGTGTCATTCGCCCTGAAAATGCTGATTAGCTTATTCCAGAATACACTTATACACACATACAGGAAAACAACAGCAGCAACAATTGATAACAATACAAGTATCAGGAGAAGTATCCCCGCAAGATCACCGCGCAGTATATACTTCCATATCAGCTCATATATGTGATTGCTGTCTCCGGCCAAAACTCCTGCCGAACTCAAAAAGCAGAAGCATTTCCATAACCATTTCCTACTTCTGACCACCGGCCATAAAGGCTCTGTGAACGAGACAGCCGCAGTTATTATTATCACGGCTGCTGCAGCACTGATAAATTCTACGGCCGTATAGTGTATCGTAAGGAGCAAAAAAGCGCATGAACAAAAGGGAACATACCAGTTCCCTTTCAGATTTTCTATTGAAAAGCCGAATTTCTTCGATTTGCCTTCAGTCAGAGACTCAGGCATACTGCACAGTCATCACCTCAATGACCTGAGGCTCCAGAGGCTTGTCCGAATAGTCTGTCCTGACATTGGCGATCCTGTCGACGACATCCATTCCTTCGAACACCTTGCCGAAAGCGGCATACTGCCCGTCAAGATGAGGTGAAGTCTCATGCATGATGAAGAACTGTGATCCTGCCGAATCGGGATCCATTGCCCTTGCCATGGAGAGGACTCCGCGCTCATGCTTCAGCGGATTATTAACTCCGTTAGCTGCAAACTCACCCTTGATCGTATATCCCGGGCCGCCCATGCCTGTTCCTTCGGGACATCCGCCCTGGATCATGAACCCGGGGATTACCCTGTGGAATGTCAGGCCGTTATAAAAGCCCTTGCTTGCCAGCTTAACAAAGTTGTCAACTGAGATCGGCGCAATATCGGGATAGAGCTCCGCCTTGATCACACCGCCGTCCTTCATCTCGATAGTTATTATTGGATTTGCCATTACTTGTTGTCTCCTTTACGTGTATGTCTGAACTGACGCAGGATATCATCCTTTATCTTCCAAAGCTTGGGTGAGAGATCCACATAATACTCATGAGGATTCTCGAATCTCTTAACAGCATCCCAGAGCGAGTCTATCTCTTTGGTGCAGTAATTCCTTATCTCACTGATAGAAGGTTTGTCATAGATGAGCTTACCGTTCTCAAAGACCTTAACATAGAGCTTCCTTGTCGTGTAATTCTCAAGAACCTTCGCCTTCCATGTCTCGATCGGGTCAAATATCTCATAAGGCTCGCCCGAAGGTATCTCTTCACCGTCGACGAACAGAACGTCTGCCAGCGCCTTGCCGGTGGCCTTGTCGTAGAACCTGACGAGTTCCTTGTTGCACGGCGTCGTTACCTTGCCGGCATTCTCGGATATCTTCATCTTGGGAATGATATTGCCGTTGTCATCTTCCACGGCGCTGATCTTGTACACGCCGCCGAACACCGGCTCTGCCTTGGACGTGATAAGCCTCTCGCCCACTCCGAAAGAATCGATGCATGCACCCTGGCTGATAAGATCCCTGATAAGGTACTCATCAAGAGCATTGGATACCGTGATCTTACAATCGGTGAGTCCTGCCTCGTCGAGCATCTTCCTCGCCATCTGCGTCATGTATGTAAGGTCGCCGCTGTCGATCCTGATGCCGAGAAGTCTCTTGCCCATTGGCTCCAGCACTTCCTTGGCACATCTGATGGCGTTGGGTATGCCGCTCTTCAATACATCATATGTATCTACAAGGAGCAGCGTCTTGTCAGGATATGACTCCGCATATGCCTTGAATGCTTCGAACTCATCATCGTAGAGCATTACCCAGCTGTGAGCCATCGTACCGGACAGAGGAATGTCGAACTGCTGTCCGCAGATCGTACATGAGGTGCCTGCCGCACCCGCAATATATGCAGCTCTTGCTCCCAATACGGAAGCATCAAATCCCTGTGCTCTCCTTGCACCGAATTCCATAACAGGTCTGCCCTCGGCAGCTCTGACGATACGCGCTGTCTTGGTGGCAATGAGGCTCTGGTGATTGATCGAGCAGAGAAGTGCCGTCTCAAGGAGCTGCGCCTGAATAACAGGTCCTCTCACCTTGATAAGAGGCTCCCTCGGAAATACCACAGTACCTTCCGGGATCGCCCACACATCACATGTGAACTTGAAGTTTCTTAGATAATCGATAAACTTGTCATCGAATCCGTAAGCTGAGAGGAATTTGAGGTCATCTTCGTTGAACTTAAGATTATCGAGATAATCGATCACCTGCTCCAGGCCTGCCATTATGGCATATCCGCCGCTCTCGGGAACCGCACGGAAGAACATATCGAAATAAACGATCTTATCCTTATTGCCTCCGTCGAGGTATCCTTTTCCCATCGTCAGCTCATAAAAGTCAGTAAGAAGACTCATATTTGTTCTGTCATTCCACATACTGCTCATATAATTATTCTCCTTCCTGAGAATATAAAAAGGCTCCGGGAAGAGCCTTGTAAGGAATTGTCTCCCGGAGCCTTAATTATACCATATTACTCTTTGTCTTTGACTATCTCCTTGATAGATGTGGCAAGGGATGCCATGCCCTGCAGATCTGAAGGGATGATGATCTTCGTTGACTTGCCGTCGCCGACCTTCTCCAGAGCCTCAAGGCCCTTGATGGCGATAAGTCCCTCATCTGCTCCGACATCCTTAATCATCTGGAGACCCTTAGCTGTAGCCTCCTGCACTGCAAGGATAGCCTGTGCCTGACCTTCAGCCTCCTTGATGGCTGCCTGCTTCTTAGCTTCAGCTCTGAGGATAGCTGCTTCCTTCTCACCTTCTGCAACTCTGATTGCAGATTCCTTCTGACCTTCAGCGATTAGGATCTGCTCTCTCTTCTCACGCTCAGCCTTCA
>DFIB01000013.1:0-12264 GCA_002371375.1 Mageeibacillus sp. UBA3708
GCATCTGTTCTGGGATTTACGGCAAGCGAGGCTGCTTCCATCGCCATCATCGGTGGTGCTGACGGCCCTACGGCTATCTATCTCACAACACATCTGGCACCTCATCTTCTGCCGGCTATCGCCATTGCAGCATATTCTTATATGGCCCTGATCCCGGCTATCCAGCCTCCGATCATGAAGCTCCTTACAACAAAGAAACAGCGTGCTATCAAGATGGAACAGGTACGTTCAGTATCGAAGATCGAGAAGATCTGCTTCCCGATCATAGTTGTGGCTGTTTGTGCCCTCCTGATCCCTTCAGTGGCACCTCTGCTCGGTATGCTCATGTTAGGTAACCTGTTCAAAGAATCCGGTGTTACAGACCGTCTCTCTGACACTGCCTCCAACGCCCTCTGCAATATCGTCACGATCTGCCTCGGTACAACAGTAGGCGCTACGGCAAGAGGAACAACATTCCTTACATTGGAGACATTGAAGATCGTTCTTCTCGGTGTCATCGCATTCGCTTTCTCTACAGTCGGAGGACTCCTTATCGCTCAGATAATGTACTTCCTCTCAGGCGGCAAGATCAACCCTCTCATCGGTTCTGCAGGCGTATCCGCAGTGCCTATGGCAGCGCGTGTATCCAACACAGAAGGCAAGAAGGCAAATCCTTCCAACTTCCTTCTCATGCACGCTATGGGTCCTAACGTTGCAGGCGTTATCGGTTCCGCTGTTGCGGCCGGTGCACTGCTCAGCCTGTTCGGCTAAAAGCCGGTACTTCAGAAACTATGAGGGTGTCTCAATTAACGAGGCACCCTCTTTAATTTGGCTCCGTTGCATCCTTCCCGCATATCGAAAAATGCAGTATCGGCCGCTCAATCATCTACTCTTGTCAATTGCTTATTGTTGATCTTAACATTGCAGGTGCTGTGCATTACCGTAATATTACTGTCACCGGCTGCAAAGTCATGCTCAAAACCAGAACAGCGACCGGTTGCATTGATCGTACAGCGGCTGATACCTATCTTCGCTCCGTCAGCAAAACTCCCGACAAAAGCACACATATCTCCGCTGTATTCACAAACAAGTGACATCAACGTGAGCTTTATCGACGTGCCCGGAGTCTTCAGCGACCCGATACACATAAAATCAGTTGCATCGCACTTCATGGTAACATATCCGCTGTTAATGCCTATATTGCACTTGCTTCCCGAGATATTGCCGATTGCAACACCTTCGGCACCCGCCATAACACATTCTAATGACAGTCTCTCAATATAAATATCGCAGTCACCTTCTACAGATCCGATCCCGACACATCTGGAAGCCTTGTTCACTATCGTAAGATCACATGTGGATATTACGGGCTGCGTTCCGCGGAGAATTGAACCGATACCGACTCCGCTCTGTCCGCTCATATTAATGATAAATCTGCCTCTGTTGATATGAATATCTCCGCCGTACCCTGAACCGATTCCTATACCCTGAGCTGAATCTATATTGATCTCTATAGTCCCGTCCTGATCAAAAACAAGCTCACCGTGCTCGGTCATCAGAGCATTGCCGATACCGTATGCTTCAAGTCTCCTTATGTCGATCTTAAGGCTGCCGTCACCGGTAAATACAAGCCTCGAACTTGCCGGTACTCTTATACCGCCATTTACAAAGACACTCTCACCTCTCAACTCGATAGTCAGATCACAGCCTTCGCCTATAAGTATCGAGTTGCCGGCCTTTGTTCCGGATAAGCCGATATTCTCAAGTACAAGACTACCCTGATACCCGTCCTCTACCATAATGAAGAGATCAGTCTTCAATCCCGGCGCACCCGAGATGGTAATGTCACGGTATGTCATTTCGGCATTCGGCAGCACAATCTTGCTGTATCCCTCTTCAACGAGAACCGGCAGTGAGATGCGGCCTTCACGTCCTGCCACATATGTATCCTTGCGTATCTCGTGTTCGACGATGCGCGACAGATCTGTTATCTGCTTCCTGATCTCCGGATCGATCTCTTTGATGATCCTGGCAGACGGCCTTGCAACAAAATAACCCTGAACGAGATCGACGCCCAACTCAAGTACAGTCTTATATTCTTCCACTGTCTCGATACCTTCAGCCAGAGCCATTATCCCGTTCTCGTGGGAGAAAGATACAATATCCTTCACAAAATGCTGTTTCTGAGGAGAATTCTGTATTCCCGACAGGAGCATTCTGTCTATCTTCACATAATCAGGCATGTACATGAGAAGATTGGTTATGTTGGAATAGCCCGTACCGTAATCATCGATAGCGGTCTTAAGTCCGGCCTCTTCATACCTCTTCCTGATTTTGGACATCTCGTATTCGCGGACTTCCGTCTGCTCCGTAAACTCGACGACGATCCTGTCTGTGTGAGATGCAATTTTTTGTGAAATGACCTCAAAATCAGAATCTTTCAGAACATGTCCGGGAATGCTGTTGATGAATAATTTAGCACCTTCCGCAAACTCCGATTCATTTGCTGCAAATATATCGAGGACATTGTTGAATGTTGCTTTCTCTATATCGTACAGGCGATTGAAGAATTCGGCATATTTGAGTATAACCGGAGGTGGCATGTATGGCACCACACTTGCTCTCATCAATGCCTCATAAGCGTAGATATCTCCCGTTGATGCTACAACGATAGGCTGGAAATGATATTTCAGCCTGTTGTTCTCGATAATATCGTGAACGATCTTTGCCTCCTCCTGCTCTTCCTCGGTCAGATTACCGCCGGATTCAGCTTTGGCAATGTTACGCTTCCTGACATTCTTATTGTTGACCGCGACACCTGCGAGCCTCTCGAAATCATTCTTCCCGGAAGGCACACCTTTGGCCGTTCCGTATGAGATATCAAGTTCAAATTCGCTCTCGCCTCCGTTAAATCCTGTCAGCATATTTCTGATCTTGCCGACACATTCTTCAAGTTTGTTATCTTTCTCATCAGCAAGCTTCATCACAATAAAGTATTCGCCATTGCCGAGTGCAAATACCGATTCGTCCTCAAGCACTCTCCTGATAGTGTCGGCCAGTTTTAAGATTGCGCTGTCACCTGCCGCTCTGCCGAACTTGCTGTTGATGCCCGACAGATCCTTGATATCCAAGGCAAGCACACCGATACAGCTCTTATGGTCTTTGTCGCCGGAACTGATATCCGCCAGGATCTCATCAACCTGAGACTGAAATCCCTTATAGTTGTAGAAACCGGTTATGGGATCACGGACAAGGTTTGCTTCGAGTTTGGCATTCGATGAACGGAGTTGTTCCTGTCTCCTGAAATATTCGAGACCGCGCATCACGCACCTGAGCCAGATTCTGTATCCCTCTGAATGCGAATGAGGCTTATCAAAGCTGATCACCGAGTAACCATATGCCGTATCCTCAAAATAAACAGGAGTAAAGAAGAATACTCTCGGCTTGTCTCTCTCATCATCCAATCCGGGAATCAAATCATCCCTGTCAAAGAAATCATCCATCGCGATCCTGTCCTGACCCATATTCTCAGGCCCGCAGAAAAGGACACGCACCATCCTCTTTGAGAATGGTCCTGATGGTCTGATATCACCGGTATTATAATGCTGCCAGTCCTCATTGAGACACAGGCTGAATGATGCAAACTCTCTTATCTGATATGTATACGAGAACACAGTGTTCATCAGTCCGTAGAAAGTAGACTGCGATAACAGATCTTCATCCATATGATTGAAAGGAGAGAAAACGCTGTTAGAGGACAGATCGGTATTCCATGTCGAACGTACAAGGCTGACCATGGAGCCGCTCTCGTTGTGGCATCCGCAGCTCTCTCCATAGTACATTTCGACAGGCTCGTCAAATTCCGGCATCTCTCTTCCTTCGATAAGGGCACATATCGACTTCGCAGTATGTGCGCCGAGAGCCCTGGCAGGGAGAGTTACTGATGTCAGCGGCTTGGGAGCATAACGTCCCTCATCATTTGAATCGTAACCGACAACAGCAATGTCCTCAGGGATCCTAAGTCCGTGCTCCGTCAGTGACTTGGCGAGACCCACAGCCATCTGGTCATTCGCACAGGCAACTGCCTGTGGAAGGACACCGTTCATCTTTACCAGTTTGTCACCGAGATTCTCACCGCTCGTATACCAGAAATCCCCGTAGAAAACTCTGTTCTCGCCAACCTCAAGTCCGTGCTGCTCCATGCAATCCCTGAATGCCTGAAGACGTTCCTTGGAATACGGATGCCATGATTTACCTGTAAGGAATGCTATGTCGGTTAACCCGTGATCTTCGATAAGATGTGATATTAATGCCTGTATTCCCTCATAATGCTTCGGCTGAACGCAGGGATATCCTTCAATCAGCTTGTCAACAGTAATTACAGGAACCTTGACACGCGCCCGGACCGCTTCGACTATACTGTCTGCCAGACCCGGTGTCTGAAGCGTATCAAGCATCAGAACAAATCCGTCGAATCTCTCATATGGAACAAGCTTGAATATGGATGTCTCGCCTATCTCACGTGCAGCCGTATTCTGGTATTTCTCATACATGGCAAATACGCAAACATCATAGTCACCGGCAAAAAGATCACCGAGTAATCCTTCAATAAAGGATGACTGGTAATACTCATATGCCTGGCCTACGAGTAAAGCTATGGTACGTCTCTTGCCCATTCATGACCCCCGGTAGCACATTACGACTATAACCATAATAATTATAATACTACTTAAGGTCAAAAGCAATTTGGAGAGTCTGTACTCAGTATGCAAAGAAGAACACAAAACCAAGCACATGAAGAACTGAGGATGCAAGCACGAACAGGTGCCATACCATATGTGAGAATTTGAACTTCTTACCGAAATTAAACCACAATCCGACTGAGTATGAGATAGCACCTGATACTATAAGCCAGAAGCACAGCCTCGTCGTCGATGCGTAGAATGTGCCGATCCTGGCGATGATCATCCAGCCCATGATAACGTAAATTATCTTGGATATAACATTGCCTGTCTTGCTCTGGGGATATGTAATCGCGGTTACAAGTGTTCCTGCAATGGCACACGCTGCTTCAAGAGCCCAGATAACACTTCCCGATACAACGGGAAGAAGGCAGAAACAGATGGGCGTATATGCGCCGAGAATAGCATAATAGACTATTATCCTGTTCATCTTATTCATGACACGCTTTTGAGGTGTACCATGCTTCATGAAGTGGAAGATCGTCGAGAACAGAAGCGACAGGAACAACGTAATCAGGAATGCCGACATGCTTATCACAACAGCAATCCTGTCAGGAGAACGTCCGCCTTCGATCACGGGCTCGCTTATATAAGCATTCACCGAAGCAAAGGGTATGATGCAAAGCAAAAACAGTGCCATTACACCCGCAGTGATGGAATTACCTATCTCCTCACCGAAAGTCTCCTGGGTCCTTCTTATGCCTTTTACCACGATCCTCTTGGAATGAGCGATCCATCCCATATCACGGAGACCCTCCTCAAGAGGATCAACACCGGTCTTGGCTTTAAGTTCTTTATCTTCTTTGGAAGCAACAAAAGTCTTCCAATGCTTAGCATTCTTTGCCATTATTTCTCTCCATATCAGCTTACTACGGCAATTCTACAAGTTAAGGCAGATCAATGCAATAACAAGTTGTTGATAATCACTCTCTGTCATCAGGTACCTGCTCCGCTTCTCCGTCAGTTTCCTCACCGAGGATGGAAGGGTCGAATCTCGGTTGCCGGATCGAAGGCTTCTTATCGGGCTCCGGCAAATAATCCCGTGGCGGTCCCAGCAGAATGACAGGTTCTCTGTCAGGCTCGGGGGCCAAATCCGCGGAGACCCCGCCTGATGCCGCGGAAGTCTGAGTCTGTACCGGAGCGACCGATGCTTCTCCTGTCCGCTTCACATCCTTAACAGGTGCGGAAATGACGGTTCCGAGAACCTCGGGCTTCACTTCTTCCTTTGTCTCTGCTGCGGCTTTACGGTCGAATTCGGAGCTGGACGGTGCCGCAACAACATCAGCCGGACTCAGCTGTTCCTGAACATATGCATCCCTGTAGAATCTGTAGATCCTTATGATGAGGGGTATGAGAATTGATAAAGGAAGAATCCAGTATGCCAGCGATGATGCCACTTTATCCCCCCATATCTTCGACAGCGAAGCGAAAGGTGCATTGACCATTCCGTAGATACCGCGCAAAATGGCGGCGACGGCAACGTGAAATATCCCCGCACCCTTGCCGGTTATCAGTTCCTGCGCAGGGTAGAATAACACCGGAAGATACGCCAGTGCTCCATAGCAGGCAAGACCTGCAGCAATCCAGTACTTACGCTTGTAACCTGCATATACCGGCAGTGCTATCAGGAAAAAAACAAGATAGAATGAGCTGGCTATGCACTCAAACAGACCAAATGTGCGCGGAACCACGATGCCGTATTTGAAATACAGCGGTTCGAAGCAGATAAATGCCAGTGCGCCGGCGATCAGGGCAAGGAAGACACAAGTAAAATAATCCCTGCGCATCAGTCATCCTCCATCTCCATAAGTGCCTCAAGACCGCCCTCGGGAATCGGTGACAAATATGTAAACTTCAGCGATTTGAACTTTATGCCGGGGGCACCCGGATGTGCACGGAATACCGAATGCTTCGAATAGATACCTATCTTAACCTTCTTCGTCACATCAACACCTTCTGTCCCGTTCCATGTCATCACCTTGAAAGGTATGCTCGTGAAGTAGAGCGTTACGGGTATCTGCGCCAGCTCGTTAAGATCCGACGAAGCTGTGAATTCCATTGAATAAACGCCGTTGACATCACTTGTAATACCGAAAATAAAATCCTTACCGGTACTCGTATCCACCTGATCAAGCACATTGATGACCGGATTGTCGTCAATATTGTAGAAATAATCGGCTTCGGCATTAACACTCTCATTCGTGAACGGACAGTCAACATGGTCGATCGCGGCTACATCTCCGTTCAGTCTGTCCATAGCAGGAGTATTCATTGCAAAGTTAAGGATATTACGTGCATTGCGCTGTAATTCGGCTCTCGTTATTCCTTCACCCTTCTTCAGTTCGTCGAAGCAGTCTGATTCATCAAGATACTTCATATCGACGGAAGAACATACCATATAAAGATCATTCTGGGCACGTGCCATGGCTGCATGTTCCCTTAAGCTGTGATGCATATTTGCAGCCGGAGACGCAATAATATATGCCCACCAGTCTGTCATGGTTATTCCGGTATAATGCCACTGTTGTCTCAACACCATGGTATTGAGCTCGTAATTGGCCGCCCCATATGTACCGTTGATCTTGTTATAGACAGTCATTATCGACCTTGCATGGCCGTCCTTGACCGCCATCTCAAATCCGCGGAGATATATCTCGCGCAGCGCACGTTCCGATACGACAGAATCCATATCGCGCCTTCTCGTCTCACGGTTATTGACACAGAAATGCTTGATGGTTGCAGTTACCTTATGTTCTTCAAGAGCCCTGATCTGTGCACACGCCATCCTGCCCGTAAGCAGCGGATCCTCAGAGAAATATTCAAAATTACGTCCGTTGAGCGGATGACGGTGGATATTTATTCCGGGGCCCAGGATCGTATCAACCCTGTTACTGAGCATCTCTATTCCAAACCACCCGAACAGACTCTCCACCAGATCAGTATTAAAAGTTGCAGCAATACATGTGCCGTTAGGTATCGCAAAGGCCTTCTTACCGCTGTCGATCCTCATTCCTGAAGGACCGTCTGAACAGCAGCATGCCGGAACACCCTTATTCTTGAGTTCCTTGAGAACTCCGGCAAACCCGCCGGCGGTTCCGGTCGTTACCTTGGGGCAGCTCATGCCTTCACCTCTGATGATAAGGCAGAGTTCCTCATCAGACAACTGGGCGATAAATTCGTCCATAGAAGCTCTGCCTTCTCTGACATCGGCAAGCTTTATACCCTTATCTCCCGTCTGCAAAATCTCTCTGCCTGCAAGCGACAGACATTCGGATCTGTAATCCTTACTCCTCACGGGGACCTTCTCAAATACGAGTTTGCCGTCGTGATCCTGAGTAAACCTGTCGAATTCCTCCACAGGTGCCAAAACAGGCTCAAGAGGTTCTATATTCCTGCTCTCATCAAGAGTAAAACTCAGGATGATATCAGAACTCAGGCTGTCACCTCCAAGGTGCAGATCGTATATTCCCTGCTCCAGTATCCATCCTGTTCCCAGGCCGGCCCTTCCGTCGTCATCGAAAGAAGCAAGATCTCTCATACGAACTTCTATCTCAATATTGCACGTGCCGCCCGGCATGATCTCATATGTTTTGGCAAATCCGGCCAGAACTCTTGCGGGTTTGGCAAGCTTGCCTTTTGGAGGCGCTGCAAACAGAAGCACCGTCTTCTTACCGGGAACTTCACCGAGATTGGTGACTCTTGCGCTGACCCTGACCCTGTCCCCGAGAACGGTCAAAGTCGCTCCTGATATAATGAAAGTCGTATATGACTGACCATAGCCGAACGGATACATCACCTTGTCCGGTGCAAACGTAGTAAAGTACCTGTATCCGACATAAATATCTTCGGAATAGAAGTCTTTTACACAGTCCTTGCCTCCGAAATAAGGTGTTGCCGGATAGTCTTCTATTCTTTTTGCAATCGTGTCAGGCAGTATTCCCGAAGGGCATACCTCACCTGTCAGGATCTTCGCACAGGCAGTCCCTCCGACCATTCCTCCCTGCCAGACGTAGAGGACCGCTGACGGACGGTATTTGATAACAAAACTCATGTCGATGATATTGCCTGTATTGAGAAGCACTATCGTTCTCGTGAATTTACCGCACACCTTGCGGATCATATCCTCTTCGCCATCCTGCAGTCTCAGTGAACCTTTGTCATACGAATTATCGCGGTCTTCGCCAGCTGTTCTCGCGAGTACTATGACCGCATAATCATTGCGCCGGGAAGCATCAGATACTACCTTATCATCGAGCGGCATCTCATCCTGAGACCATCTCTCATTGCCCCATCCGATCCCCTGATCTACCGGGTTATTTATCTCCCACTCATCGTAGAGCCTGATAAGCTCCTCATCGAGCGTCATCTTTCCTGAAGCGGCAAGCCCCTCTCTGATGTCCACAACATGCTCGACATTGACCATTCCGCCGGAGCCGGTACCGCTCTTGTAGTAGTGGTTCTGCATCCTGCCAAACAGCGCGACCTTCGCACCTTCCTTCAGCGGAAGCGTATTATCCCTGTTCTCCAGAAGGACCGTGCCTTCACAGGCGATATCTATCGCGGCTTTTGTGTATTTATTCCAGTCAAGTATGTAATTGGGCATGATCAACCTCCGCTTGGCAGTGACAATTATTTATATTATATAAGGAGAATCCAAAATCACAACACATAAGTGGCAGGATTGGCCGCAGTGTATCTTATTATCTCTTCCATCCTCTCCTGTTCGATGAAGGATACAAGGCTATATGCCGCGCCGCTCTTCCCGGCTCTTGCAGTCCTTCCGATCCTGTGAAGATAGAGTTCATTCTCCTTTGGAATGTCGTAATTGAAAACAGCTTCAATATCATCAACATCAATGCCTCTGGCGACAACATCTGTGCCAACGAGACAATCAAATCTGTTCTTTCGGTAATCATCCATGACTCTGTTGCGTTTACTCTGGCTTATGTCGCCGTGCAGAACCTGAACCGAGATACCTGAACGGGCAAGTCTTGCAGCGACTTTTGACGCCTGATCCTTTGTGTTGCAGAACACGATGAATTTGGTGTAATCCTCTTTGGCACAAATGCGGGTAATAACCGAGATCTTATCTTTCTCGGGGCAGTTTACTATATACTCGTCAATGTCCGGATGATCCTCGGCCTTTGGCATGACGTCGATCTCTTTGGCGCCTTCCATAAACTGCCATGTTATATCCTGTATCTCCCTGGGCATTGTTGCGGAGAACAGCGCCATCTGCTTGTCCCCGGGAGTCATGGAGATGATACGCTTAACATCTTTGATGAACCCCATTTTGAGCATCTCATCCGCCTCATCAAGAACGAGCGTATAGATGTTGCTTATGTCGATCAACCTTCTGGTCACAAGGTCGATCAATCTTCCGGGAGTGGCAACAACTACCTGGGGATGCTTGTCCAGCTTCTCCTTCTGAACATTTATGCTCTGTCCGCCTATTACGGCAGTTACTCTGAAGCCCTTTATATTCTTGCCGAGGAGTCTGACCTCTGATGCAATCTGGAGTGCAAGTTCCCTTGTCGGTGCCAGGATCAGACCCTGAACAAAACGTGCATCCATATTGAGATATTCCAATATAGGAATCGCGAAAGCAAAAGTCTTTCCCGTTCCCGTCGGTGCCTTTGCAATCACGCTGTAGTTATCCATGAGATACGGTATCGTCTTCTGCTGAACAGTCGTGGGGCGCTTCACACCCATCGATTTAAGCGATGCCATGATCTCAGGGGACAGCCCGAGATCATCGAAAGTCAATTCCTTCTCCATACAAACCTCTTCATTAAAATTCAACACAAACTATACCATAGATTGCTATAATTTATAACAGCAAAAATGATTGGAGAGATAATATGGCAAAACGTGTTTTCCTTGTGGTACTGGATTCATTCGGAACGGGTAATGCGCCTGATGCATCACGCTTTGGAGATGAAGGAAGCAACACGCTTGCGGCCGTTCTGTCAAACTCCGATGATCCGTTCCCGAATATGAGCAGAATGGGTCTTTTTGATATCGACGGCTTATACGATAAGCGCATCCGCGATTACCTCAAGGCAAATCCGGAGCGTCCTTCTCCGATCGGTTCCTACGGGATAATAAGGGAAGTATCATCCGGCAAAGATTCGACAATAGGTCACTGGGAGATCGGCGGCATATTATCCGCCAAGGCACAGCCCACATATCCGGACGGATTCCCTTCTTATATCCTCGATAAGATCCGCGAAGTGTCAGGACGCGGCATCCTCTGTAACAAGCCTTACAGCGGCACTGAGGTCATCAAAGACTACGGCGGAGAACATATGAAAACAGGCGCGCTGATCGTCTACACATCAGCGGACAGCGTACTCCAGATAGCGGCTCACGAGGATGTCGTTCCGCTCGGGGAGCTGTACGATATCTGCCGCAAAACAAGAGCATTTATGACAGGGGAAGATGCCGTCGGAAGGATTATCGCAAGGCCTTTTACCGGAAGCGTGGAAGAAGGCTTTACAAGAACGTCCAACCGCCATGATTTCTCTGCTCCTCCGCCGTCATCGAACATGATGGACATCCTCAGGGGATACGGCTATGACTGCATATCCGTAGGCAAGATCAACGATCTTTTTGCCGGTGCGGGAGTAACAAGATCCATCCCGACTTCAGGCAATACTGACGGGATATCGAAGCTGATATCCCTGATGGATGAGGATTTTAACGGACTGTGCTTCGTTAATCTCGTTGATTTCGACATGAAATACGGACACCGCAACGACATCCCGGGTTATGCGGCGGCAATGCACGAATGGGACGATGCATTAGGCACGGTACTTGATAAACTTAAGAGCGACGATCTGCTGATAATAGCCGCAGATCACGGCTGTGACCCTTCTACGGTATCCACCGATCACTCGAGAGAGACTATTCCTCTTCTGATCTTCGGTGAAGGATATTCCGTGGCACATAACATGGGCGAGCTGATAGGGTTTAACGCGGTATCGAATATTGTTTTCGAAGCGCTTATGAGAAGGGATCTGCCACGTGTCTATGAGGATATCGACAATACTCCCGACAGTTCGAACATCATGTCATATGTTGATCTTACAAACCTCAAGACAACGGCGACGCTTAAGGATATCGAAGAACTTATCGAACGCGCAGTGTCTTCCGGATGCGCCTCAGTCTGCATCCCTCCCTGCTATGTGCGCGACGGAGCAAGGATATCTGCGGGGCGCATCAAGATATGTACAGTGATAGGATTTCCAAACGGCTATTCAACTACTGCCGTAAAGGTCTATGAAGCCTCCGATGCATGCGATAACGGCGCTTCGGAGATCGATATGGTCATCAATATCAACGAGGTCAAGAACGGCAGGTATGATGCCGTCCGAAGTGAGATAACAGCAATTGCAGATAAGGTCCATTCCAAAGGTGCGATATTGAAGGTGATCATAGAGACCTGCTGTCTTACCGATGAAGAGAAGATCATCATGAGCCGCGTCGTGACGGAAGCAGGCGCTGACTTTATCAAGATCGGTATCGGCGGCGGTTCCATCTG
>DFIB01000013.1:12305-23212 GCA_002371375.1 Mageeibacillus sp. UBA3708
GGGATTCGGATCGGCAGGCGCCACTGAAAAAGATGTAAGGCTCATGTCTGCCAATGTCGGACCTTCCGTACGCGTCAAAGCAGCCGGCGGCATCAGGTCTGAAGAAGCAGCGCGTCAGATGCTGGCGGCAGGTGCTTCAAGGATCGGGGCATCGAAGCTGTAAGGATTTCATCTCTCCATTACAGAAGGATCCAGAAGGAAATCATAAATGCTCAGCATCAGCACTCCTTCTTCATCATAATGAGGGGATATCATATCACCTGTAATTATTATGCGTTTAAATGCATCCTTTATCTTGCTGAAAGGGCGCGTCTCCTGAATTCTTTTCTCCTCATCCGGAAGTGAATAAGCCGACTGGATATAGAGTCTTCCCGAACCTTTATTGCAGACGAAATCGATCTCAAGTTGTTTGCGTTGCTTTTTGCCGTCATCTCCGGTCTCAACTATCGGAACAACACCGACATCAACGTTATAACCCCTCATACGTAGCTCATTATATATAACATTCTCCATTGAATGCGTCGGTTCAATCTGCCTGAAATTTATGCGCACATTGCGTAGGCCAAGATCGCTGAAGTAGTATTTCTGTGAGGTCTCGATATATGATCTTCCTTTGACATCATAGCGTGTTGCCGCCTCAAGCAGAAATGAATCTTCTAAATAACCCAGGTACTTATGTATTGTCGGCGCTGTTATCTTCGAATGCTTTACAGATTTAAATGTCCGCTGCAATTTCTCCGGGTTTGTAAGAGATCCGATCGAAGAGGACAAAATGTTCAGAAGATCTTCCAGCTCGCCTTTGTTACGCACTTTATTTCTTTTGACAATATCGGACACATAGATCTCGCTGTAAAGATTTGACAACATCTGTGCCTTATCATCGCCGTCCCTGCAAAGAACAACCGGAGGAATGCCTCCATACATCATATATTGCGACAGACCTTCATACCTGTCTCCCTCAAAGACCGACATAAACTCTGCAAAACACAAAGGATACATATGGATCTCGTCACCACGGCCCGAGAATTCAGTAATGATATCTCTGGACAGGAACTTTGCATTACTTCCGGTAACGAAAACATCCATATTTCTTTTGCGCAGATAACCATTCAAAACCGACTCAAACGAGTCCATTAGCTGCACTTCATCAAGGAGCAGGTAATACATATCGTTATCCGTACATCTGGCTTTGATGTAATCCATGAACTTCCGCGGATCTGCTTTCCTGTTTTCCTTCTGTAGTCCAATGAAATCTTCACCGATAGATTCCAGATCTTCGGCTGAGTCGAAAGCAAATCTGATAATATGATCCTCGGGAACATCATTAGCTGACAGATATTCATAGAACAATGTGTTGAGAAGATATGATTTGCCGCATCTCCTCACTCCGGTTATTATCTTAACCCGGCCGTTCCCGATGCGGTTTATAAGTTTGGATAGATAATGATCCCGTTTAATGTTCATACTCCCTCCGGAATGGATTTTTGTAACTTTTTACACTTTTCCATTCTAGAGTAGTACTATTTTATAGTTCGGTCAAGTTTCTATAATGGATTTCTGTAACTTTTCACACTTTTCCATTCTAGAAACGGACTGAGTTCAAGTAAACTGCTCAGGCAGCTGTGCTTACCCGTTTCCAAAACTTCAGTTATTGGCTCTGAACGAAGTCCGCAGGGATTCCGGTCCAAGCAAAGGTTACAGGTGGGCGCAATACTCATTCGCCGCCTTATTGTAAAGATACATTGCTTTGAGCAGATCGTGCAGTTTCCCGTCATTGATCTGATCCATTGCGAGCCTGCAGTAAGCCAGTGCGGAACTTGTGACCGTATATTCTCCTGAAGCGGCTGAACTCGTCACTACTATCGTCATCGGCTCATCGAGATCCTGGGCTGCTATCCCCTCGATCGTAACGCAGTAGCAGTTCCCCCTCTTCTCCGGAATAAGCTTTTTGCCGCCGCAAGTGAAAGTGAACTCGTCTATGCTGTGTCCTTCTTCGAGGACGAAGCGGTGCCTTATACTGGTCCTGCTCTTGAGGAGCAGCGACATCGCCGTCTCGCGGATGCCTATGTCGTCTCCGGAGAGGGTTATGGAATGACCGTCAAAAACCTGCTTCGACACAGCATCTACGCTGTCCTCATCGAAAGCCTCTGTGATCTCATCACCGCTCCCGAAATACTCCTGCGCATAGTATCCGTAATCATGAAGCGCATCGACCAGATTAAGTACATATTTATATTCTTCACCGGAGAAATCTATTTGGGCCGAATCACAGTATTCAATAACAGAATAATTACAGATGTTCTGCCGGAAGGGCTCGTCATCAGGGTCGATCAGCGAGATCTTGCTGCCATTGCCGTCCACCATCTTAAGGCTGATGACATTGCCCATGTCCTTGGGCACGACGCGGTATGTAAGCAGATACCTGTCAGTAGTTCCCGGCATGGGACTTCCAAGTGATGCGGTCTGATCCTTCCCCATGAAAGTGAACACGGGAGTCACATTACCCGCCAGCGCCGCAGGCACCCTGACTTGAAAGTTTACTCCGATATCACTGTTCAGCGTCAGGGAATACTGCTCAACGGTGATACAGCTGTCGGCGGGATCAGGCTCACCGCAGCGTGAGCAAAAGCCATTCACAAAGTTGTGGCCGAGTTCATCCGTCTCATCGTCATGATCCTCCAAACCGCAGCGTGAGCAGACATAGACGGTATAACCGTCTTCCGTGCATGTCGGCGGAACTATCTTTGTCTCGACCCATTCATGCTCACCGCCGAGCGCATCTACCTGGTCGCGCTCTTCCTCATAACCGCATCTGGTGCACTCGTATAGCGTATACCCGTCATCTTCACATGTAGGCGGAACAACCTCCACAACTTCCCAGTCGTGATCGCCGACATCAAGTTCGGGGATATCCTCTTCTTCCGTCTCACCGCATCTGCCGCAGGTCCTGACTTTCTCGCCTTCTGTGCAGAAAGTCGGTTCTTCAGTTACCGTCCACGCACCCCAGTCGTGACCTAACGGATCTCCGTCAAAGATAAAACCTTCCTCACCGCAGCGGCCGCACACCGCTTCCCTTCTGCCATGTTCCTCGCATGTCGGAGCCTCGTATTTGCCGCCCTGAACCACCTGCCAGTCGTGGCCGGGCGCAATGATCCGCCTTGTTTCACGCTCGCCGCATCCTTCACGCGTACAGTATCTCTCCTTCTCGCCGTCATCCTCACAAGAGGGTTCAGAAATGGTCGTCCACTCAGTCCAGATGTGCCCTAAAGGTTCTATGCGCTGTTCTTCGCACTCATCGCATCCGTAACGTTGGCAATAACGGCAATTCCAACCGGGCTCATCACAGGTCGGTTCATCGATCTCCCAATCGCCCCATAAGTGCCCGAGTGCAGGGACTTTATCGAACTCCTCGCCGTCCTTCACTTCATCACATCTGGAACACTCTATGTATGAATAACCTTCTTCATCGCACGTCGGAGGAACTGTCACAACGTCAGAGAAATCATGTCCGAGTGCAGGAACTATGTCGCGCTCTTCCTCTTCTCCGCATATGCTGCACTCATATAATGAATACCCGTAATCCTCGCAATCCGGAGGCTCTTGCTCCACAAACACCCAGTCGTGACTGCAATCATCATCATCCGGATCATAGGCCAACGCCTTGACAGGTATCAATGCTGCTATCATGCTCAATGCAACTACCATCGATAAAAACTTATGCAATTTCATATCTTTCCCCTTTAGATGATCTTGTGTGTATTATAACATCTTTAGTATGGCGAGGGGGACGCATCCATTTGACAGGTTGTCGAAAATGGGGTTGCCTCGCAGTGAACTAATCACTTTTGAGACAACCCCTCCTCATTGCTATTTGTTAATCTTCAACCCAGACCTGTTCAGTGACAGCGTCATGATGGACAACATGGGTTACCGCGTCATGATGAATAATCTGAGTTTCATAGATGTTCTTACCAGTACAATTGTTAGCACAGTAACCTGGCTGAGACGGGTCGTATTCATCGCAATGATTTGGACAGTTGTGAGAATCACACCAAGCGTCAATCTGAGAATTAGACCAACCAGTCATGTCTGTGCCGGTATCGTTCTGTATCCACTGGGTACCAACAACTTTCTTGACTTCTTCATCCCAGGCTTCTTGGTCTACAACTGTTTCGTCCCACGCTTCAGCGATTACACGAGTCTCCCAGTGACCTGGCTTTGAGGACTCCCCTTTGACGGTTCCATCGGGACCTAGGATATAACCCTCAACTACTGTATCATGAAGCATCATGCCAAGGTCACTAAAGTAATATTCTTTACCTCCTACCTTGAGCCAGCCCTTGGCATTTGCGCCGCCTGACTTAAAGTAATACCACTCATTATCTATCTTCTGCCAGCCTGTCTTCATTACTCCGGATGAGTTGAAAAGATAATGATCAGCACCTATTGCCGTCAATCCGGTAACCATATAACAATCACTGTCAAAGTAGTACCAGGACTTACCGCTCTTATACCAGCTGCATCGCTTGGCTGCACCTGAACCTGTAAGGTAGTACCATCTGCCGGATACATTCTGCCACCCGGTAAGCATTGTGCCGGAAGAACCGAAAACATATACAGAACCGCTTATATTCTGAACACCTGTCAGCATCACTCCGTTGATATCAAAGTAATACCATTTCTTACTGATCTTCTGCCATCCCGCCTTCATGGCGCCGGATGATGCGAAATAATGCCATTTGCCATCAATACGCTGCCAGCCTGTGAGCATCTTGCCGCTCATATCAAAGCAATAGATCGTCCCTTTTATTGCGGCAAATCCCTTAACATAGCCTCCCGCCGGATCCTTATAATACCATTTGCCCGAGGACTTTACCCACTTCCCTCCTGATACATCAGGAATAATCATTACCACTTCGGTCTCCGTGTCGCTGCTGTCAGCAGAAAGAACCCGCGGATTGATAATGATAAACGCGAAAACAATTATAAGTGCCAACACGGCAGACAATGCTCTTTTCATAACATACCTCCAGCTCATTATGTATTAATTATACTACAGATGTAATCTTACGAATGAAGCGGAATCTTCAGTTTGTATGTTTAAGCGGGCAATTTTTGTTCTTTTTGGTACATTTGTCCTTTTAATCTCCCATGTGATGTGATATAGTATGCACATAAACGAACAAACGAACGTTTTTGAGAGGAGAGTACCTGTTATGTCACCTGTTGAAGTAATGTGTTTTTTCTTTATATCTCTTGCCGTAATCAAAGCTGTCAGGGATTGTATCGAATACTGGAATCATGAGGAAGCTGACTACATTCCCGTGAGAACTGCCAGAGTATCGCGCGTACCTTCGGCACGCCGCGGCGCCAGAATAACAGCTATCGGAAGAGAATATGAACATGCCAAGAGAGGCCGAAGTGCCTGATCTGTATTTCCATTCGCCTGATGTTTGAACCGGCTGACACGGGGATCGCTGCCCTTCCTCCATGCCCACCACACACATATACACGGCAGTTATCCCCGCCGGGCAAACACGGTGAAGTTGCCTGAGGCAGTTCACGCAGGTTACATTGAAGCCTGATTCTTACCGTTACGCTTGGATTTGTTGAGCTTACGCTCCGCAGTTGCTAGGAATTCCTCGAGATCGGAATCCTTATCAAATGCGGCAACACCTGCAGATATGGTGATCTTGCCGACATCGCCGTCAAGCCTTACGGGAGTGCCGGCTACTGCATCGACAATTCTCTTTGCAATACCGAGAGCAGGGATCTTGTCGCAGCCAGGAAGGATAATTGCAAATTCATCGCCACCGGTCCTGAAGCATGTATCAGGCTTACGGCAGTTAGACAGCATTATAGATGCGATCGTTCTGAGGAACAGATCTCCGTTCTGCTGACCATAACGGTCATTGATCGCCGTCATATCATCAACATCAATGACGATCAGGGAGAAGTTGCCCTCTTCCTTCCTGTCAGAATAGAAACTTGACATCTTATCCAGCTTCTCATAGAAGTATCTGCGGTTATATAGTCCGCTCAGATCATCAACACGTGCAAGTCGTGATAACTTGACCAGGGACTGCTGAAGATCATTCTCCAGCTTAAGGTGATCCGTTATGTCACGGCTGATGCCCCAGGTGCCTATCACAACGCCTTTCTCGTCGTAAAGAGGATACTTGGACGCCATAAAGTAGCGGACAGTCTCATCATCAAGAACAAGCTCTTCTGTCATATTGACTATCGCCTGTTCTGATGCCATTATCGTCATCTCGGTATCCTTTGCCGATTGTGCAAAATCCTTCGGGAAGAAGTCGAAGTCACTCTTGCCTATCATATCTTCTGCGCTCTTGGCACCTACCTGCTTCGCGTGGCTCTCGGTAACCCATATGAATCTGGAGTCTTTGTCCTTGAAGTACACAGTATCTTGAGAATACTTACCGATCGTTTTGAGAAGGATACTCTCAATATTCTTGCTGTCAATACTCATAAAGCCTCCCTGTATCATGTATCAAGATCACGTTTTGAAGATAAAAGGATACTGCCGGCAATGGTCAGTACAAGATAGATTATCGCACAAAATGTCGTAAGAATCACTACCTTTCCGCTTGCACCCATCCCAACCTTCTCAAGGATCCTTGCGGGGAACAGGTAATTGAGTGAGAAATCCTTCCAGTGATACTTGTGCTCCAGCAGGAAATCAAATATCCCGATCGGAATATTCAGTACACCGATCGCGATCAGTATCCCGAACGTCATCCCGGCTGCTCTGCTCTTAGTCAGAGTCACCAGGAAGCATAGAACTGACACGAATGCCATCGCAGCGATATAGGACCTCACGAAGAATCTCAGGGATTTCAGCGACAGTCCAAGTCTAAGGCTCTTCGCCCACACCAGATTGGACATGAAGCTGACTATCCATGCGACTATAAATACTGCCAGCACGAATGCAGCCATGACGGTCATCTGAGCTGCGATCCTCACCCACCGGCGTCCGTTGATGATCGGATAGTTTTTTATATTGTGCGTCGCGTAATCGCTTCCGAGGAACAATGCCGCCATAATCGCGATCATCAGTATGATGAGCGTTCCGTGGACATTACTCTCGAACGTCTGAGCCACTGTAAAGTTGTACCCTTCGCCTCTGCCGAACATGCTGTAGTTCTCGCTTGATCCTCCCAGCTGTGTTGCAACACTGTCAAGACCGAATGCACTGACGAGCGCCCCTTCAGGATTGAATCTCAGGAGGAAGAATGTCTGAATGAACATTACCACCACCATTACTATCGGAAGCACTATCAGCGCTTTCATTTTGGATAATCTGAAGAATTCCATTCTGATAAAACTGCCTGCCATGATCACGCCTCCCTGGATGAATCCTTGACCGTATCAAGGTAATACTGTTCGAGGTCTGTGGATTCATACTCGAATGAATATACAAGTATGCCGGCCTTGCAGATCTCCATGTTGATGACCGGGCCGGGCTCACCGTCCTCATATACATAGAGCGTGTTATCGTCCGCCAGCTCGATATCAGTATGCCCGGAAGCGAACAATACCTCTTTGGCCCTCAGAGCATCGGCACACTTCACGATCAGCTTGCCTTTGCGCTTCGACTCCAGCTGATCAACACTGAATTCGTCAACGATCCTGCCCGAGTCGATTATCGCGAATTCGGTCGCCACTTTGGAGAGCTCGGCCAGGATATGGCTCGATATGATTATGGTCGTTCCCTTCTCACGGTTGACCTTAATGAGCATATCCCTTATCTCGGCGATTCCCTCAGGATCGAGGCCGTTGATAGGCTCATCAAGATAGAGTATATCCGGATTGCCTACAAGAGCCATTGCGATCCCCAGTCTCTGCTTCATACCGAGTGAGAATCTGTTCACTGTCTTGTCACCTGCTTCTGCGAGTCCGACGATTCTGAGCAGCTCCCTTACTGTCTCGTCCCTGTAGCAGTTGTACGCGATACTCTTGAGTTTGAGATTATCATATGCCGTCAGCTGCGGCATGAGGGCCGGGATCTCGATAAGTGACCCGATCCTGCCGTATGCCTCAGCATTGCCGCCGGGACACCCGACATATTCATATGTGCCCGACGTAGGTCTGCACATCCCCGACAGCATGCGCATGAGGGTGGTCTTGCCTGCACCGTTCTTGCCGATCAGCCCATATATCGAGCCTCTTTTTATCTTGATATTTACGTTCTCAACCGCATTGCGCTTCCCGAAAGCCTTTGTTAGGCCGTGCGTCTCAACCAGAACCTCTGACATATTATACTTCCTTCATTTTTTTCTTTGCATTATACATCCTAATGTCGGCTTCGCGCACGGCAATATTCGGAGACATGTATTTTTTGGAACTGCTGTAGATCTCCCCGTGAGCCGCCCTCACCTCGAAAGGGAATGTCTTTCCGGCATTCACCCGTTCAAGCGCACGCTCAAAATTGGCTATGCATTCAAGCCCCAGCTGCCGTGTTCCCGGTATCAGAGCCACAAATTCATCACCGCCCCACCTGCAGTACACCCCCGCCTTGGCAAATGCCTCCGTCATGCACTCAGCCGTCGCCACCAGGAGCCTGTCACCCATGGCGTGACCATGCATGTCATTGGCTTTCTTGAGATTGTTGAGATCGATGAAGACGAGAGTGTAGTCCTTCTGTCCGTCAGCCTCGAGCTCGTCCAGCTTGCTGTTGAAATAATTACGGTTAGGGATCATTGTCAGGTTATCTTTGAATGCAAAGACCTCCAGTTGCTGTTTCTCAAAGAACGATGTCTGTTCCTCCAGATTACGGATAATATAGAACATCGTCATTATTACCGCCATAACGAGCACCGAATAACTTCCGATGCTGAATTTGGCTATAGCAAAAGTATCAGAAATGTACATTAACTGATATCTTCCGATCTCAAGGACGGCGAGGAGAAGCATTACGATGCAGCCTGTCCTGAGTATCAGCGTTGATGTGGAACTGACAATGTTCTTATCTGCGAACAGCCCGAATACGAAGAATATTATTTCGAGAAGAAGAAGAATGAGCAGCAGCCGTATAAAATTCTGGGGAGTATACTTAGAAGATACCGAAGAGATAACGATCATAGCGGCAAAATATCCTGTTACAGCAACAAGAGTTCCGATCCAGATCTTATGGAATATACCGTTCTTGTAGAACGAGGTGCCGAGAAGAGCGATTGACAATGCAAGGACGAACATTGCATAATACTCGGCTTTGGAACAGATCCTCACGCTCTGTATGAATATTGACAGCATCCTCTCGGATCCCATACTCCATACGGCGAAGCTGAGCACCAGCGGGAACAGAGCGATACCAATATCGAATTCACGCAGTATTACTGTTCTTACAAGGCTGTATGCCGTCATGAGCATCGAGCCGATAACCGTAGTGATCAGGAGTATAAACAGTGCCTGACTGTCCTCAAGAGGAACTTTCCAGACTTCATTTGCCGTGACGATCACCGGATATATCTCGGATATCGACCTGTCTGTCATAGAGTACAGCTCAACCGATACTATCCTGCCCGACAGGTCATATGTCTCCGTTACCAGAGGTATTGCGTAACTCCTGTTGCCGATGAACTGTTCAGGAATGCTCTTGCGCACATCCTTCCACCCGTCGCTGTAGATCATCCGGTTGCCGTCATATATCTTGACGGCGCAGTTATACGCATCGAAATACATCATAGGCATCGGAACCTTCACAGATATATTCTCCGGAATGTCTACCTTGACGATGGCCCTGTCTCCATCGTTGAGCGGCTCGAATGCTTTGTCAGTGTAATATGATGTCGTCCCGTCACTGTGGTAGACTGTTGCAACGCAATTCTCAACAGCCAGCTTGTTACTTAGCCTTACTCCCACATTCATAAGAAAAACGACCATGAAGATAATGAACACAAGAACAGAGACTATGGCCACAGCCATATTCCTGTTGATCCGCCTTCGGTTCTTCAATGTCAGATTCTCGTTGCTCATATTATTATTCTAATACACACATGAGCAACACTGTATTAAGGTTTTGCAAATATTTTTTATCTATTCGTATCTTTCCTTATTGTCAGACTTATACTTACAGATTCATCACTGTCAGGCAGACTGAAGATAACCGTGGCAACGCCTTCATCTCCGGTGCTGCGCAAATAGGTCCCTCCCATTCCTCCGTTGATATCAGCCATATCCGGCCCGATGATCTCGGCAGGTCCGCTCACGACTATACTGACCGGTCTGTTATAGAAATGCTGTATATTTCCGAATTCATCTGTCACTCTCAGCCTGACTTCCGCAACATCATATGTCGCCCCCTCCGTCAGAGTATAAGAAGACGGCTCGGCCGTGAGCACAAGCTTTGTCATGGCAGCTTTGATAACCGTCTTGACGACCTGCCCGTCTTTTACCCCTTCGAACCTGAACCTGGTAGCCTCACCGCCCCAGTTGCCGATATATTTACCGAAGAGCATATACGCATCCGTGAACTTCATCTTATACCTGACCATGGCTTCACCCAAAGACAACTTCATCTTCAGCGGCATGTTATCCATCCCGTACATAGCTGAGTAATTAAGGGCATCCCTGACTATCCTGTTCTGTCTGTCAGTGAACCCTTCCTTCTCCTTCATCTGATCGCCGATGAAGTCATCGATCAGTATCGGCGGCGATATCATATTCTTATACGTGGAATCCTTGTGCGTATACTCCTTGATGAAGGTGTCATTCTTATACATCCTGACGCTGTCGCAGTTTGTAAAGATATATATCTGTCCGCGCTCTCCTGCAGGGTGCTCCCCGATATCCATCGATGAACTCACTTCGAGCACGGCTTCCCCCTCTCTGTCCTGGGATGCATATACATACGCTGCCAGCTTGGGATTCCTGAACATATCCATGAC
>DFIB01000199.1:0-257 GCA_002371375.1 Mageeibacillus sp. UBA3708
CTGCAACCCACTCCTCAGCAGGCTTGCTGATGTTGGATACCTTGGAGAGGTAGCCTGTGTAACCGTACTGGATGAGCATGAATGCGTTGTAGCCCAGAGAGTAGCAGTAGTCTGCGTCGAAGTTGGAAGGGAAAGCACATCTGCCCTCATAACCGAAGAAGTGGTGGAGAGGGGAGAACTTGCCGTTATATGTGCCTGCTGCCTTACGCTTCTTGAGTTCGTTCTTGACAAGCTCGGAGAAGAGCTTCTCAGACTCG
>DFIB01000199.1:329-6486 GCA_002371375.1 Mageeibacillus sp. UBA3708
ATACCTGAACGTTGCCGTGAGGATCACGCTCGAGGAAGAGCTGCTGTTGGATTCCTACAGGGAGGAGGTCAAATACTGCAAATGCGGAAGCAGAAAGACCTGCCTTGATGAATGCGTACTTGTCATCCCATGAAGGAAGAGCGTTGAACTTCTCTGTAGCTTCGCCTGCGAGGAGCTCGTTGATCTCAGCGATAAGTGCGGAGAACTCAGGTACGAACTCTACGATACCCTCAGGAATGATAGCAACACCGAAGTTGTCGCCGTTAGCTGCACGTGCTGCAACGGAATCTGCAATGTAGTTTGTGATCTGTGCAAGAGACATCTGCTTAGCCTTGACTTCCTCACCGATGAGACAGATGTTAGGCTGTGTCTCAAGAGCACACTCGAGTGCAACGTGTGAAGCTGAACGGCCCATAACCTTAACGAAATGCCAGTACTTCTTAGCTGAGTTAGCGTCACGCTCGATGTTGCCGATGAGCTCTGAGTATGTCTTCGTTGCCGTATCGAAACCAAATGAAGCCTCGATATCCTCGTTCTTCAGGTCGCCGTCAATAGTCTTGGGGCATCCGATTACCTGAATGCCTGTGCCCTTGGCTGCCATGTACTCAGCGAGCGTTGCCGCATTTGTATTGGAGTCGTCACCGCCGATGATAACGATGGCTGTAAGGCCGTTCTTCTTTGCATTCTCGGCTACGATGTTGAACTGCTCCTCTGTCTCGAGCTTTGTTCTGCCTGAACCGATGATGTCGAATCCGCCTGTATTTCTGTATGCATTGATGAACTCGTCATCAAATACAACATAGTCGTTCTTGAGGAGTCCGTCAGGACCGCCCTTGAATCCGTAGAGTACATTGTCCTTGTCTGTAGCTTTCAATGCGTCGTAAAGACCTGTGATAACGTTGTGTCCGCCCGGAGCCTGTCCGCCTGAGAGGATAACGCCTACGACCTGCTTCTTTGCTGCAGATGTGTTTGCGCCCTTCTCGAAAGTGATCTCGCACTTGCCGTATGTGTTGGGGAAGAGGGCAGCGATCTTGTCCTGATCTGCAACGCTCTGTGTAGCAGCGCCTTCCTTGACGGAAATCTCGGAGATACCGTTCCTGAGCATTCCGGGAAGCTTAGGCTGGTACTCGTATCTTGCTGTCTGCAATGGTGATAAATTCATAATCAGTACTCCTTTGCACTAATATTTTTAATAACCAACATATAGTAAAATATTTCCGTAAAATTGTAAATGAATAAATGTAATAACAGTGTTGTTTGTTTAATATATTTGATATAATAGCTCCATGAAAGGAATTATCGAGGCGTTTAAGAATCTGTTCTACAGGATGGCTCACATCGGACTTTGGACAAATAAGTCCGATGTTGCTTTGTATGTCGGAACGATTGTTTTTGTCATAATGTTCGTTATTAACACGCTGGGTTTTATCCTCATATCGTGGTTTGCCAATATACCGGTTACCTTTGTTCTTAAGAATATGAATGATCTCCAGATCGCCCTGTTCTGGTTCCTTTTATTCCATACTCTCGGGATGACATTCTTCATTACAATGCTGTTCGTGAACCTGTATCAGAGGCTTGTCTTTGAGCCGGTAAGGGATATTAAGACAGAACTTGCGGGAATCATGAGAAGCGAATTGTCCGAGTATTATGTATCAGGCAAGATCAGCCAGCCTTTCAGAAATCCCGACAGTGCGATAACGTGGGAGGATCAGGTCAAGTTCTATGTCGATGCGGCGCTCGTCGAGAAGTACATGGACGAATTGACAGGCTGCTTTAACCGTAAATATTTCTCCTATAAACTGACATCTTATATGGAACTGCAGAAGCTGTCAGGTCTTACTTCGTATACTCAGGTGAAGAAGTACGGCACTGATTCGTATGCCATCTTCATGATCGACATAGATCATTTCAAGAGCGTTAACGACGATTACGGTCATGCGGCAGGTGACTTCGTACTCCGCGATGTGGGCAAGCTCCTCAGGGAGATCTGCGGAGACAACGGTGTTGTTGTCAGGAATGGCGGTGAGGAGTTTGTTATAGTCTACTGTGAGAGATATCCTTATGATTTCGCGATGCTTGCTGAGAAGATCAATCAGGGCTTCAGAGATAAGATCAAGGTGCCTTCATCCGCGACCATGAGGGGCAGGGATGTTACATGCTCCATCGGTTTTGTTAAATATCCTTTCTATAACGGTGCCGACAGCCTCCTGACTCTCGAGCAGCACGTTGACCTTGCAGATATGGCAATGTACGCATCCAAGCAGACCGGCCGTGACAGATGGCATGAGCTTGTCGCGCAGCGTGAACTGACGGACAAGGTCGATATGGTGCTTTACACAAGCGACATAGATTACGGCATCAAGCGCGGATTCTATCAGCTGAGGCACAAGGACGATGTCAGATAAGGATCTTCTTTGCGTCAGGCATTTATCAAGATGACAAGTAAAACTACTTGACACCACTTGCGGTGTCTGTTATCATTTGCCTTGCTTACGGGGAGGAGTCTGCCATGAAGTCATATACAGATGCTTTACTGCTTGATTTTTACGGCAATCTCCTGACTGATAAGACAAGGAGCACGCTGGAGCTCTATCTTGATGATGATCTCACGCTGGCAGAGATAGCCGACAGCGAGAATATATCACGGCAGGGCGTGCACGATACGGTTAAGAGAGGTCTTAACCAGCTTCGTGAATATGAAGCCAAGCTGGGACTGGCAGATAAGTTCTCGTCACAGATGGCGATCATCAACGAAGCGATAGAACTGATCGATAATAATGATCCTGAGGGCGCGAGAGCACTTCTGGAAGCGTTGAAGACGGAGATATGATTGATAATGTTTGAGAGTTTGTCAAGTAAGCTTCAGAGCATAACAGCCAAGATGCGTGGCAAGGCACGCGTTACGGATGATGATATCAAGGAGATGATGCGTGAGATACGTATGGCTCTTCTTGAGGCAGACGTTAACTACGGTGTAGTCAAGACATTTGTTGCCGAGATGAGTGAGAAGTGCAAGGGCGTTGACGTTCAGGGTTCCTTTACTCCGGGCCAGCAGATAGTAAAGATCGTAAGAGACTCGCTTACCGAGCTTCTCGGAACGGGCGAATCAAAGCTCGCAATATCATCAACGGGATTTACGACGATCATCCTTTACGGTCTTCAGGGTGCAGGTAAGACAACAACTGCGGTTAAGCTTGCCAAGCTCCTTAAGAAGGACGGCAAGAAGCCGATGGTTGCATCAGTCGACGTTCACAGACCGGCTGCAGCAAGACAGCTCGAAGTCCTTGCCAAGGGCGTAGGTGTAGACTGCTATATCCATCCCGAGTGTGCGGACGCCGTTCAGATCGCCAATGAGGCTGTGGACAAGGCAAAGTACCTGCTGTGCAATTATCTTATCGTCGATACGGCAGGACGTACTGTCGTTGACGACGAGCTTATGGAAGAGCTTGCCCTCATTAACAAGGCAGTTAACCCTACAGAGAAGCTTCTCGTCGTGGATGCCATGATCGGTCAGGAAGCTGTTAATGTAGCACAGAGCTTCGAGGAAGCAATCGGAATGGACGGCTTCATCATGACTAAGCTCGACGGTGATGCCAGAGGCGGTGCCGCACTCTCGATCCGTAAGCTTACCGGCAAGCCGATCAAATACATCTGCGTAGGTGAGAAGGTTGATGCTATTGAGACTTTCTATCCTCAGCGTATGGCTGACAGGATACTCGGAATGGGTGACGTGATCTCCCTCATCGAGAGAGCTTCAGTCAATGTGGACGAGGAAGAGGCAAGGAAGCAGCTCGGCCGTATGATGAATAACGAGTACGACCTGAACGACCTGTATAACCAGTTCCAGCAGATGAGGAAGATGGGATCTCTCAAGGATCTCGTCGGAATGATCCCCGGAGCATCAGGCAAGGTAAAGGAAGACGATATTGATGACAGGATCATTGATCACAATATGGCTATCATCTCTTCAATGACCAAGAAGGAGAGGAAAAATCCCAAGCTCCTCGATGCAAGCAGGCGTAAGAGGATCGCGCAGGGTGCAGGCGTAGCCGTTGCAGATGTCAACAAGCTCATGCAGCAGTACGAGACTTCGGCCAAGATCATGAAGCAGATGAGCAAGGGCGGACTCCGCCTGCCCAAGGGTCTCGGCGGAATAGGAGGTCTCAAAGGCCTCGGCGGACTCGGAGCTCTCGGAGGAGGCGGCCTCGGCGGACTCGGAGGAGGCAAGAAGAAGCCCAAGCATAAGAAAGGCAGAAGATAATTAAGTTATCCCCGCCGGACATACCGGCGTGATAAATAAAAAAGAAACAAATTAATTTTGGAGGAAGACAAAATGGCAGTAAAGATTCGTTTGAGAAGAATGGGTAAGAAGAAGGCACCTTTCTACAGAGTAGTAGTTGCAGATTCCAGATATCCCAGAGACGGCAGATTCATCGAGGAGATCGGTACATATAATCCTCTGACAGATCCTGCAGAGGTTAATATCGATGCAGAGGCTGCTAAGAAGTGGATCGGCAACGGTGCCCAGCCTACAGATACAGTACGTGACCTTCTCAAGAAGCAGGGCGTTCTCTGATAGGCGGTGTACTGATGGATTTACTTACTTACATTGTTAGAGAGCTTGTCACCAAGCCCGATGAAGTGAGAGTTAAGGAGACTAATAGGGGCAACACGGTTATTTTCGAGTTGGCTGTAGCTCCTGAGGACACAGGTAAGATCATCGGCAAGAACGGCAAGCGCGCTCAGGCAATCAGAGCCATCATGAAGGCTAAGTATGCCAAGAGCGGCAAGCGTGTTATCGTCGATATAGTCGGATAATATGGACGGGCTGATAATAATCGGCAAGATCGTCGGTGTGCATGGTGTCAGGGGTGAGCTTAAGGTTTACCCGCTGACGGACGATGCGCACCGTTTTCTTAAACTTAAGGAGTGTTTCCTGTCAGGGGAGGATCTTAAGGATCCCAAGCCTTGTTCAGTAGTATCTGCAAGGATCGATAAAGAGATGGTGCTGGTCAGGCTGGAAGGCGTTGATGACCGCACTCTGGCTGAAACATACAGAGGGCAGTATATGTCCGTAACACGCGAGAATGCCGCCAAACTCCCGGAAGGTCGTTATTATATCGTTGATTTGATAGGTCTTGAAGTTATAGACGATGTCAGGGGGTCTCTCGGCAAGATCACTGATTGCTATGAGACCGGCGCCAACTATATCATCGAGATCAGACGCAAGGGTAAGAAGGACCTGTTGATACCTTATCTGAACGCGGTCTGCTACGAAGTTGACATACCGGGAGGGGTATTCAAGGTCAGGTTGCCCGAAGGACTGTACGAGATTTACGAATAATGGATTTTTATGTAGAGACTTTATTCCCGGATCAGGTCGGTGCTTTTCTTCGCGAAAGCATAACAGGCCGGGCTCTGGAACGGGGGCTGATCAACCTTGAGTGCCTTAATATACGGGATTTTGCCGCCAACAGTTACGGCAAGGTCGATGACACGATGTACGGCGGTGGAACGGGAATGCTGATGCAGTGTGGTCCTGTCTACAACTGCTGGAAGTCTGTAGCCGATAAGCGCGGAGGATCAGCTCCATACACGGTCTATGTATCTCCCAAAGGATCTGTCTTTAACCAGGCCAAAGCGATCGAACTCTCTCATAAAGAGTCACTTCTGATAATCTGCGGCCACTACGAGGGTATTGATTCCAGGGTTATCGATGAGATCTGCGATGAAGAGATATCTATAGGAGATTTTGTGTTGACGGGAGGAGAGATCGCTGCGGTCACGATCATCGACTGTATCTCCAGAATGATCCCGGGCGTGCTTCCGTCATCGGACGCCTATATGAACGAGTCCCATATGTCGGGAACGCTGGAAGCCAGGCAGTACACAAAACCGTCAGAGTGGCACGGTAAGGCTGTGCCTGAAGTCCTTTTGAGCGGTAATCAGGCTGCCATTGACGATTATAACCACATCAATTCGCTCGTCGAGACATGGCAAAAAAGACCTGATATGCTCGAGAAGTTGCAGATTTCCGAAGAAGAGTGGGAGAAAATGCTTGCCATGCAAAAAGGCTTATGTTAAAATTTTACAGTTTTATCAGGATGGTCCTCTGCCCCGATTCCAGGCACGAACATCTGCAGGACAAGGAGGA
>DFIB01000050.1 GCA_002371375.1 Mageeibacillus sp. UBA3708
AATACGAATATCAAAAAAAGTCAAAGACTTATGCAACCTTGAGAAGATCCTCGAGCGGAGTATCGTCGAGAGTAGGACATTTACTGTCCGAAGGAGCATGCTTAGGCAGTGTTACTTCGTCAAAATCAGTAGTCTCACCATAAAGGAACATCTGTACATAAGGGATCTCAGCATTCCAATTCTGTCTGATAGACCACTCGTCTCCATACATGCCGCAATTGAAGAAGCCGTCCATGGGGAGCTGCAGATACTGCATGTCGAGACTCTTGAGCGACGGCAGGAAGTCAAAAGCATACTTCTCGATATCTTCCTGGGGAACGTTGGTAACGATGCACTCAAGGATATCATCCATTGCGGCGAGCTTACCGGCAGAGTCGAGTGCCATGAACTGCTTAAGAAGGCTCTGAAGGACTTCCTCCTGTCTTGACATTCTCTCATAGTCACCGTCACCGGAATATCTGTTACGTGCATAACCTACTGCCTGGATACCATTGAGCCAGGTACCGTCACCGGTGGAAGTGATCGGTGTAGCATTGTCATAGAGCTCATTGATGTAAGTATTTGCTATGGAAGCCTCTGCAGATGTGACATTGCAGTATACGCCGCCAACTGCATCTATAACCTTAGCCATGTTGTAGAAGTTAACATAAGCATAGCCGTCGATGTCGATCCTGAGCTGGTTCTGAACAGCCTCTACAAGGAGTTCAGGTCCGCCGTAAGACATAGCGGCATTGATCTTCTGGGCATAAGAATAGCCCGGGAAATAAGCATAAGAGTCACGCGCGATGGAGATGAGCTTGATCGTTCCGTTCTTACTGTCGAGGGACATGATCATGATAACATCGGAACGTGAGCCTTTCTCTGAAGAAGCATAATTCTTTGATCTCGAGTCGATACCGATAAGAAGGATATTAACGATCTTCTCATCCTCGATCACTTCGAATTCGGTCGTCTCGGTTACATCAGACAAGGCTACAGTATTACCGGATTCGTCTACGATCGTAATGACTGCAGCATCAGTAACATATGTTACCTTATTGAAGAGATAATTCTTATACCAGTAAGCAAAGCAGATGACGCCTACTACAACGCCTAAGATACCTGCGATAACACCAAAGATAATTCTCTTCTTGATCCTCTTCTTACGCTTCTCTTCGTACATGTCATGCTTGGACTTGTACGGAAGTGCACCTACAGTAGGATCAACAGGCGGAACTGCCGAAGGCTCTTTCCTTACAGGAATGTCAGCCTGATGAAGCTCTGCAAGATTAATTGTGTCTCCGGAAGCTTCAGCAAGAGATGACTCTTCGAAGGACTGCTCAAGGAGCTCATCCTTCGGAGCATTGTTATCCAAAGCATTAGCTGAACCCGGCCTTACGGCAGGCATGTTGCCATTGTTGTTATTAGTCTCAGGAAAACTGAGTTCATTTTGATTGTTGTTAAAATCGTCCATATTACGCCCCACAGCAAAAAAATTATATCATTAATTATTTAATCGGCAAGACCGTCAGGGTTCATTGTCTGCCATTTCCAGCAGGATGAACACATCTCATCGATTCCGAATCTGGCCTTGAATCCGAGTTCGCGCTCAGCCTTCTCGGTCGAAGCATAGCACACGGGGATGTCACCGGGTCTTCTCGCACCGAAAACATGCTTGATCTCATGACCGCACGCCTTCTCGAAAGCAGCGATCGCCTCTTTGACGGAAGTACCCTTACCGGTACCGAGATTGAATACGCAGACATTCTCCTCAGTCTTTGCGAGGTATTCTATGGCCTTAACATGACCATCAGCAAGATCACATACATGGATATAGTCTCTGAGGCATGTTCCGTCCGGAGTGTTGTAGTCGTCTCCGAATACCGTTAGGCACTCGAGTGTGCCGCCGGCTACTTTCGAGATGTATGGGAAAAGATTGTTGGGGATCCCCCTGGGGTCTTCCCCGATAAGTCCGCTCTCGTGAGCTCCGACGGGATTAAAGTATCTGAGCAGGCAAACCTTGATCTCTGGATTTGCGGAAGCAAAATCGCGGAGGATCTGCTCGATCATCCACTTGGTCCAGCCGTAAGGATTGGTGCAGACACCGAGAGGAGATTCTTCTGTAAAAGGAACGTCCTCGCTCATGCCGTATACTGTCGCGGAAGAACTGAATACGAGCTTGCCAACACCGTATTCCTTCATGAGTTCGGCTACCGTAATGGCGCTCATTATATTGTTCCTGTAGTAATCGAGAGGTATCCTTACCGATTCGCCGACAGCCTTAAGGCCGGCAAAATGAATAACGCTGTCGATCTTATTCTCTTCGAACACCTGACGGAAAGCTTCCTTGTCGCAGCAGTCGACGTTATAAAATTTGAATGTCTTGCCTGTTATCTTCTCGAGCCTTCTCTGAACCTCGAGTTTGCTGTTAGATAGATTATCAGCAATTACAACTTCATATCCGCTCTCATGAAGCGCGATTACGGTATGCGATCCGATATATCCGTTACCACCGGTTACAAGTACAGTAGACATATTAAACTCCTTTTGGAATATTTCGATAATTATTAAACCACAAATAAATACTTGAATAAATAATTCCCTCACATTTACACCAATTTCGTCTACAAATGTGAAACATATCAGATAAAATGTACTTTGTATGGATAAGATAATTTATATTGCTGACGACGATAACAACATTAGGAACCTGCTCAAGTCTTTCCTTGAGAGGGAACAATTCATAGTCATGGGTTTCCCCACAGGTGACGAACTTCTCGACAGGTTCAAGGATTCTCCCTGCGATCTCGTAATTCTTGATGTAATGATGCCAGGACACGACGGTTTCTTCATTCTCAAGGAGATACGCAAGGAGAGCAATGTACCTATAATCATGCTCACTGCCAAGGACAGTGATGCCGATTACATTCAGGGATTGGATCTCGGAAGTGATGATTATTTTACAAAACCCTTCTCGCCCATCAAGCTCGTTACCAAGGTTAAGTCCACGCTCAAGCGTCAGGAAGATCTTATGAACGGCGGTGAAGCTCCCCAGAATGACAACATCCTTGTTTTCGCTGATATCGTGATCAACAAGAAGACGAAGGAGTGTTCTGTGGACGGCAAGCTCCTTCCTCTGACGCCAAATGAGTATTCACTTCTCACCTACTTAATCGCCAACAAGGACAGGGCGATCCCCAGAGTGGAGCTGCTCGATAAGATATGGGGTTATTCCACAGAGGTCGAGACGCGCGTTGCAGATGACACCGTAAAGCGTCTGCGCAAGAAGATCAAGGATTCGCAGGCTTCCGTTACGACTGTATGGGGTTACGGCTTCAAGCTGGTTGACAAAAACTCTGAAGGAACGGACAATTAATACAACCGTTCTATCAGAGAGGATCATATGACACCAAGAGGCCCCGGCTCTATCTTCAGAAAGCACACTTTCAAGCTTCCAATCGCAATACACCTGTATGCGACATTCCTCATGGTCATTCTGCTGATGGCTCTGTCATTGCTGTTCATTACCAGGAGCATCCTTGAGACATATATTGCCCAGGAATGCCATAAGCGAATAAATAACGCTTATAACTCATGCCAGAGTCTTGCGGAGACTTTCAGATCTGCTGATTTCGACCTTACTAATTCATCAGATACCGACATCAGCGATTCACTCCTCAACGCTATAGTATCATCTGCCGACATCTCCAACGAGGCGACAATCGCACTTATCTACACGCGAAATGACAGCAAAGACAGCGAGTTCACACTACTGTGGCCCTCCGCCCTGCACTCTTTGTCATCATATAACTTTGCCAAGTATGTCATTACGGAGATTACCGATAATAGCGGTGTGGTCCTCTCACCTGATATACAGAAGATCAGTATCGAAGGATCTATCTTCTATTACAAGATGATCGGCATCAACTACAGTCCGGAACGTGATGTATACAAGCACCTGAGTAATTACTACATAGTGCTATTCGTTAATTCCAAGCCGTATTATTCGCTGACTGAATCACTGATGATTGCTCTTATTCAGGTTGTCCTTATCATCATTATCGTTGCAGGAATCCTCAGTCTGTTCAACTCTATTCCTTTGTTCCTGTCGGCAAAGAGACTCTCTGATTTTGCCAGAAGAGTCGGACGCGGCGATTACAGCCCGATCAATACAGAACATACAGCCAGCCGCGAGCTTACGGATCTGGGTATACAGATGAACAGCATGGCTCAAAAACTGGAGAAGAGCGACCTTGAGCAGAAGACTTTCTTCCAGAACGCATCACACGAACTGAGAACTCCGCTTATGTCGATACAGGGTTATGCCGAGGGTATCAAATACGGCGTATTCAGCGAAGAAGAGAGCGTTAAGGCTGTGGATGTCATCATCGATGAGACGGAGAGACTTACGAACATGGTATCCAACCTGCTCACGATATCCAAGATGGATATGGCGAAGAGCGGAGATTACACGGTTAAGAAGCAAATACTTAACTGTTCCGAGATCGCAGAGGATGCGATCGACAAAGTACGCGGTCATTTCATCCACGACGATAAGGAACTGGTCAACGACATCACCAAAGAAGACCTGTACATATATGCCAACGAGTCAGACATATTCAGAATGCTGGAGAATATATTCTCCAACTGTCTCAGATACTGCAGGACTACCGTTAACTTCACCTGCCTTAAGGACAGGAATAACAAGAACATTGTATTTACCATTTCTGACGACGGCCCGGGTATATCGGAGGATGTGATCAATAAGCTTTTCGACAGGTTCGCGACGGGAACGGCCGGCAAACACGGTATCGGTCTTGCGCTCGCCAAGGCAATAGTGGAAGAACACAAAGGAACAATACGCGGATTTAACCTGACAGATCCTGATGGCAATATCAAAGGCGCGTGCTTTGAGATCAGGCTGCCGTTGATCACCAAGAGAGAGCAGCTCACAAAGCTCAACCAAGAGAGATGAGAAGCTGTTCGGTATCCGTTACGGGACTTGCCCGCTATACGTCAAGAACGGGCGACCTGATGGGCTCAGGTTATAATGGTGTCTCCGGTATCGAAGGCACAAGGCTTCATAAGAAGATATTCGCAGATCTTGCCAAGCAATACGGAGACAGTATCGATACCGAAGAATATGTCGAACAGACTTATTCGCAGGACGAGGTCGAACTGTCCGTATCAGGCCGAATGGACTGCCTCATCACCAAACCCGGCGACATGCCGCATATAATCGAGATCAAATCGTTTAACAACACCAAGGACAAATATGATGACCTTGAACAGAACTGGCACCTGACACAGCTTAAGCTCTATGGAGCCATGTATATGTTCATGAATAACGATATTTATGATGTCAGGCTCACTCTGAGATATGTATCGATCACAACATTGATCCCGTACGAGAAATCATTTGAATTCTCATATGAGGAAGCGACTGTCTTCTGGGAGGAGATATGCGGCAAATATATTGATTTCGCGCGTAAGCTCCTCGATTACGGGACTAACCTCTATACGACCGTCAAAGATATGAAATTCCCCTACAGCGAATTGAGGAGCGGACAGTCGGCATTTATGAAGAGTGTTCTGTCGAGCCTCACAAGCAAAGAGGCACTGTTTGTCGAAGCTCCGACCGGAACCGGCAAGACAATATCAACGCTTTATCCCGCGATCAAAGGTCTTCTTAAGCACAGGTATTACAAGATCTTCTACCTGACCGCCAAGACGGCGACGCGCGAAGTGGCACATAAAGCACTTAATGATATGAGGGCAAACGGTCTGATAATCAGATCCTGCCTGCTTGAGCCCAAGGAATCCATATGTCCGCTGATGACTGACTGCGACAAGAAATACTGCCCGCTCTGCAAGCAGTACTACGACAAGCTGAATGACGCCTTATCAGATCTTCTCCTGTACGACGACATTACATCTTCAGTCGTAAAAAAGGTTGCAGACAAATACATGATCTGTCCGCATGAACTGATGCTTGAAGTGATGAATTACTGTACAGTTGTGATAGGTGATTACAACCATGCCTTCTCACCTCTGGTCACACTGATAGATGAGGATATCGAAGACACATCCGTCGTTCTCGTTGATGAGGCACACAACCTGAACGACAGGGCCCGCGAGATGTACAGTGCTGAATTACGCGGAGAGCAGCTGAGATTGATGATCGAAGCTTTCAAGGGTAAGAACAGAAGGATAGAGGCACACCTTGCAAGGATCAACGATTATTTCATGGTGATCGAGAGGTGTTTTGCTTCACAGCAATCCGCATTCAAGATCCTTGAAGGTGCTGATGAGAACAAGATCTTAAGGACGACTGACTGGGAAGGAATGAGAGAAGTTCCGCGGAACCTCTACCCGATACTGTGGAGGACTCTGACCGCCCTTCAACAGGTGCTCGATGATATTCCGCAGGGCGATCTGAGGCAGACTGCACTTAATTTCTTCTTTGATATAAGATTCTTCGTCACCTGCCTTGAACAGTATTACGATTCATCATATATTACATACGCTTCACGTGACGATAACGGAGTATTTATCAAGCTCAATTGCCTGGATTCATCCTCGAAGCTCAACAAGATCATCAGAGATCATTTAGGCGTCGTATTCTTCTCCGCGACACTGTCTCCATATGAGTATTACCGCAACATATTAGTCGGTGCGGACGCAGAATACACAAGATCACTTGTATTGCCTTCGCCTTTCCCGCCTGAGAACCTTGATGTCATGATAGATACTTCAATATCAACCTCATATCAGAACCGCAGGATAACTGCAGACGATCTTGTTGCGAGGATAAGCGAAGAGATCTGCGACAGGATAGGCAATTATATGGTCTTCTTCCCTTCATTCGAATATCTGAACATGATATCTTTGAGGCTCAGGGAAGAGTTTGCAAAGTATTCGGATAACGACGGTATCGAGCGCAGGATAATCTGCCAGACTCCGGGAATGGGAGTCAGAGAGAAGCAGGAATTCCTGGGAGCATTTGATACACCTTCGCAGGGCCTTCTCGTCGGAATGGCAGTTCTCGGAGGACATTTCGGTGAGGGCGTGGATCTCGTCGGTGACAAGCTGTCAGGTATCATCTGCGTTGGCGTCGGTATTCCCAAGCTCACACCTGAACGCGAGATACTGTCTTCATACTATGCGGACAAATTCGGCGACGGTTATGCTTTCGCTTACAGATTCCCGGGCTGGGAGAAAGTCCTCCAGGCAGTCGGCCGCGTCATCAGAACAGAGAATGATACAGGCTTTGCACTGCTCATCGATGAGAGACTGGCAAAGCCTGAATATATCATGTTATTCCCCGAGCACTGGGTCATCTGAGATCATCTCAGATCAGGGATTAAGGCAGTGACCATCCGCGGCAAATCTATAAACCTTCTTGCTTATCGTCTTGGATGTGCCTGCAACCATCGAGCCGTCGGAGTTGAAATAATACCACTTGCCGCTGATAAGCTGCCACTTGGTCTTCATCACACCGCCGTTGTCGAAGTAGTAAACAAGATTGTCAATAGTATTGAACCCTGTTACCATAACAGCCGTTGACTTATCGAAATAATACCACTTCTTACTGATCTTCTGCCAACCCGTAAGAGCATTGCCGCCTGATGCAAAGTAATACCACTTACCGCCGGTGCTGATCCATCCGGTCTTCATGATACCACCGTTATCGAAGTAGTAATACTTACCGTCGATCTTATTAAGCCCGGTAACCATCACACCCTTCGAATTGAAGAAATACCACTTCTTGGATATCTTCTGCCATCCGGTAAGAGCATTACCGCCTGATGCGAAGTAATACCAATTGCCGTCGATAAGCTGCCACTTTGTAAGCATCGCTCCCGTGGACGTATCAAAATAATAATACTTACCGTCGATGAGGACAAAGCCTTTGGCCTTGTTCCCGTTATTATCGATGTAATACCACTTGCTGCTTATCTTCTGCCACGAGAACTTGATTATGTTGAATTTGATCGTTCTGGTTCCTGTGAAATTTCCTTTGCCCGTAAGCACAACAGAAGCAGTTCCTGCAGATGTGTTGTTCTTATACTCTGCCGTATAATCGGAGCCTGCTGTCAGCTTATTGCCGTTGAACATCAATGATACTGAAGGCTTGATCGCCGAACCTGTGTACAACTGGTCCTCTATCGAAGACGCTTCGAGTTCGGCAATACTTCTCGGTGTGATCTTGAATCCGATTGTGGCAATACCGCTGTAGTTGCCTGTACCGTTAACGATTATAACGGCATTACCCGGAACGGAGTTATTATTGAATGCTACTGTGTAGTCAGTTCCCTCGACCAGCGTAAGGCTGCCGTTCTTCAGAGTAAATGACGGCTTGATCTGTTCACCTGTGTACTGCTGATCGGCAATCGAAGGAAGCTCCAGTGAGTTGAGGCTTCTTGCTATGATGTTGAAGTTAGCTGTCGAAGAACCTTCATAGTTGTTCTTCAGAGTTACCGTAACAGTTGCAGTACCGATCTCCGTATTATTGCTGAACGAGGTATCATAATCAGTTGAAGGATCGAGCAGAACATTGCCGTCATATACAGCTACTTCAGGCCTGATCTCACTGCCGGTATACTGCTGATCAGGGATACTGTTTACCGTGATCGCCGGAGACTTTTTGTTGATTGTAAATGCGGCTGTAATACTTCCTGTATAGTTACCCGCTCCTGTTGCAGTTACCGTTGCCGTTCCTGCGTCAACATTATCTTCAAACACAAGTGTGTAATCCGTGCCTGCAACAAGATCATAAGTACCGTACTTGATAACTATATCAGGTTCTATTGCCGAACCGGTATAGACCCGGGCAGGTATCTGAGATATTACTGCTCTGGATATGGATCTGGGATTGATGGTAAATGTTGTCGTCACAGGAGTAAGATATGAGTAGATCCCCTTACCTGAGACAAACACAGTTGCAGTGCCTGCATTTACATTATTGGAATATGCAACGGAATAATCATCCTCTGTAAGAACAGTATCACCTGAAGTAACTCTTACAGCAGGTTCCTTAGCTGTTCCGTCGTACACCTGCTCCACTATCGGTTCTACAGACAGGGAAAGTACGGGATCTGCCGAAGGATCGGCAGGAGGTGTTGTCGATGCAGCTTCAGTAGTCGGAGCTGCACCGCCTGTGGTAGGTGCTGCCGCCGTTGTAGTTGCTGCTGCAGCCGTAGTATCCGTAGCAGGCGCTGTCGTTGTAGAACTTGCTCCTGTAGCAGGTGCAGACTCAGAACCCGTAGGAACGGCAGAACCTGTCGTAGGGGAAGCTTCGGTCGTGGATGCTGCCGGTGTCGTAGGTGCTGCAGGATCATATATCCTGAACGCAACGAACTTCATGTTCGAATAATTACCCATGCCGTTCAAAGTCAATGTCGCTGTCCCGACGACGGTATTGGATGAGAAATCATATGTGTAATCAGTACCGCTTACCAGCTCAGTTGTCCCGTCAAACACTGTAAATGCCGGCCTGATCGCAGAGCCTGTATATGGCATGTCGGTAATACCTGTTACAGTAATATCCTGACTGTCGATATCCTTCGCGCTGATCGGGAACTTTACTTCTCTTGTACCGTTATAGTCTCCACTGCCGTTGATAGTCAGCTTACCGTATCCGGCATTAACATTGTCAGTAGCATAATATGTATAGTCCTTCCCGTTCTCAAGGACAAGACCGTTATTTATTACCGTAATATTCGGTGTAAGACTGCTGCCGTTATATGTGATCGGATCAACAGTAACGGAGATACCGGCACTGCTTATAGCAATAGGCTTCACCTCAATACGGATGTTAGAACTGGTTGTCATTCCCTGATAAGAGATATTGGCAGTAATGTAGCAATTGCCTACACCGACGGCCTGATAATATGTTCCATCGACGATCTTGACGACATTCTCATTGGAGGAAGACCATGTTACATCATATCCGGAATCGATCCTCATTCCAAGAAAGCATCCGTAATACTCGATCGTCTGGATGTTGTCACCCCAGTCCCAGGACCGATATTCAAGCCGCATTGCTTCGGGTTTGCCCATAAATACATTAACAGCAGGGCAGGGATTCTTTGTTCCTATATTGGCTTCATAATGCTTGCCGTATTGGGCCTGGGTTACATATGACAGAAGACCCATCATATCCATGTCGAAAGGAACATCAACTGTATTTACACTGTTATTGACACCGGGATCGGTATTGTCTGTTGAGACCGAATAACCGAACTCCTGTACCCAGTAATGGCTGTTGCCGACTACGACGTGAGCAATTCCAATCGCCTTGAATCCGGAATTAAGCATATTACGTCTGTGTCCCTGACCGGCGTAATCGCAATCATTCTCCTTCCATGCCTCCAGCGCCTTCTCATATGTATCAAGAGAATCGAGTGTACCGCACGCGATATTCTCTGCGCTCGAACTGACGCCGTTAACGGTGATGGAGAATACAGATTCGCCGTTAGGTCTCTTGTGCTCTGCAAGGAGAACTATCTCATATGCTCTCTGCATGGCGATCTGCTCGAGGTTATAATCCCACTTGAGACTGCCGAGTTTGCCGGCTGACATTTCCGTCTTCGTCGTATTATCGGAATTCCAGTACCAGTTCTTTGCTGTTCTCCATTGATTGAGTGGTGAGAGCATCTCTCTGGCAGATGACTGGTCATATGTGAAAGTAAGAGAATAATATGCAATATTGGAAGCTGCTGCAATCCTTGCAACAAGCGCTAAAGACAGTATTATCGCAAAGGCAGCTGCTATATATCTTCTGCACCCGTATATGTAGGATCTCATGTTAACATCCCCCTTTGATAGACGTATATTTATATTTTACCATCTGTTCCAAAGGCAAATGTAACATTATTTAAAATAAAATATTATGCAATCTTACCCCAGACAAAGACATTTCCGCGGTTATCCTTACTGAATTTGACACTATCCTGATCCACACCCGTGGGGATCTTAATATCATCCTCACTGCACATTCCGATAACATAATCGCCATATTTATACCATTTGCCCGCCGCGAAATAACCGAGATACTCTTCAAGAGTCAGATCATACTCAGCTATTATCTCGGCATGCGGATGGCCTACATACCTGAGGTGCCAGGGCTCATACTCAAAGCCGGTGATATCTTCCTTACCTTCAGGGTACCTTATGATAAAGCCGTAATCCTGACAGGATTTGTTAACATACATACCGACTTTTGACTGAATGAATCCCTTGCCGGCAAAATTCTTAACATAAACATCAACAGCCAGTCCCGTCTGATGCTCAGACTCACCGGGAAGAGCCGCCACATCGGAACCCTCCTCATCGAAGACACGCTGCTGCTCATCATAAGATCTGTATGTACTCGACACAAATAGCCTGTCATTCATATTGTTACGTATGTAGTCGGATAATTCGCCGTATGCATCAACGATAGCCCGGCCCATAGGCACGTCAGTATCTCTGTAGAATACGATATCAGGCTCATAATCTTCTGACAAAGTATGCTGTTTATTAACGAGGATCAGGTCAGGGACATATTCTTCAGGCTCTATAGCTGCCGCATCTGATGCATGATACTCTTCAAGCACAAAAGCCTTCCGGGGCAGGAACTTATCAAAAGCACCGGTCCAGTACAGATAACCGGCTGCGAGTGCGAGCAACACTACAGCCGTAACTGCAATAGCTATTATCTTTGTCTTTTTACTCATAACTCGAATCTTTCCTTATAATTCTTCTCGAAATGATACGATATATACCGCAAGGTAAAATCACTTAAAGATGATACCATACTGTCTGAGCATGTCATCGCAAATAGATCCTTGATGTCACATGAAGCCATATAATTCAAAGCTTTGACGGCAACTCCGGACAGAACGGAATAATCCCCCTCTTTCCGCCCGGCGTAAATATCGCCTCCTGAATTACTGACGTAGTATACCCCGTCGCCTGTCACGGGAAGCCGGGTATCGTTTGTCACCTCATAAATAACGGTAAATCCGAGTATTGACAGTATCCTCCAGTTGAATGCAGCAACAAACTGCATATATCTGCCTGCGGACGATGCGAGATAATAATATGCATACACTGCCAGTTCGTAGGCTTCTTTGAAGTTCTCACTCTGACCGGATGTATCGATGAGAATGTCCGCAAAATGCGCAGCAGCCGTTATGGTATCAAGATCAGTCATTATCCTGCTGTTGCTTTCGATTATATTGCCGGAACGGAAATATAAGTATCCGTGAGAATCTGATACAGTAATATCGCAGAGCATATAAGGCACAGAGATAAAGGCGTTGCTGCTGTTCATCTTACCCGTACCCTTAACATAGATGTCGAGCAGTCCCCGTTCCTTTGTCAGGAACTTAAGAACCCTGTCCTTTTCCTTGTATTCTCTGCTGGTCAGGATAACGCCCCGCAGAGTTACGGGTTCAGATGCCATATCAGTCTTCCTCTTTGGTGAATCCGAACTGACGGAGCATAGTGTCATCGTTCTTCCAGTCTTCTCTATACTTCACAAATAGATCAAGATAACACTTGCAGCCGGTCATGTTCTCAATATTCTTCCTTGCGGCAGTGCCGATGCGCTTAAGCATCTGACCGTCCTTACCTATGAGAATAGCTTTGTGAGACTTGCGCTCACAGATGATCGACGCCTCGATAACTACCATATCCCGGTCATATTCATCTGCGGAATCATCCTTGTACCTGTCCTCAAATTTAGTGATCTCGACGGCAACACCGTGCGGGATCTCCTGATTTGTAAAGTGAAGGACCTGCTCTCTTATGAACTCCCTTGCCATCTCCCTCTCTGTCTGATCAGTAAGGTATTCTGTGTCATAAAGCCTCGGACCTTCCGGAAGATTATTCTTGATAACATCCATTAGGAGTTCCACATTCTTGCCGGATCTGGCACTTACCGGGACTATGTCCTTAAATTCAAATACACTCGAATAATTGGCTATTATAGGAAGCTGGTCTTCCTTCCTGATCTCATCAGTCTTATTGATCGCGAGGATAACGGATTTGCCTGACTTCCTGCACCTGTCCAGAAGATCAAGTTCAACCTTGCCGGGCTTGGGGAATCTTCCGTCGGCAATAAAAAGGATAAGATCGGCATTCTTTGCCGTGTTATATGACCTGTCGACCATTATCTCGGCCATCTTGGACTTGGGTGCATGCACACCCGGCGTATCGACAAATATGATCTGTGAATCGTCTGTATTATAGATCGATCTGATGTTGGTCCTTGTCGTCTGCGGTTTATGAGAGACAATGGCAACCTTCATGCCCGAGATATAATTGAGCAATGTTGATTTGCCTACGTTCGGCCTGCCGAGGATGGCAACATAACCCACGTGATCACACTGTGAACCTGCTGCATATACCGGCTCATCCTCCTCTTCCTTCCCGTCAAAGGTTCCCAGTCCGAGATCAGCCATCAGGAGCTTTTGCTTTGATATCATCCTGCGCTCATCGTTCTGCTTCATGTGATCATATCCGAGCAGATGCAGAAGAGAATGCGCGATAAGGAACAGTACCTCACGTTCGACCGGATGACCGTACTCCTCAGCCTGCTTAACGGCAACATCGTAACAAAGAACGATATCGCCGAGATTAAATACTCTGTTGCCGTCACTGTCAAGTTCATAATCACATTCGGATACGGGACACGTGAGCCTGCCTTCATTGAATTCAAGCATAGGGAAAGACAGCACATCAGTGACTTTATCGATCCCTCTGTTATCATTGTTGATCTGACGGATCTCTTCTTCAGATACGGACATCAGGCTGCAATAACTGTTCCTGATCAGAGGGATTACTTCGGAAGATACGTACTTTGTATCCTCGATGAGTTCACTAAGCCCTGTGATCAGGGCTTCGTAATCATTCAAAATTGCTTGGTTTTGTTGTATTCTGATTATCATTTTCCGGGTATTTTATCCTTTCGTGGAATGCGCCTGCATAGAAATTCCTGAATGATTTGATTATCTTCTCTATATCATCGAAGGACAGACCGGAATCGACGAGCTGATCCTGTTCGATCTTGCCCTTAACAAGTCTTCTGATAAGTGCCTCACAGCTGTCAAGATCAGTTTTGCCGGAAGATCTTACGGCTGCTTCACATGTATCGGCAAGCATAACGATAGCTGATTCCTTTGAAGAAGGAACGTGACCTTTATATCTGAAATTACTGACATCAGGCATATCAAGACCTGCAGCCTTCGCTTCTTCACAGGCCTTATTATAGAAATAACCCGGATATGTAGTTCCGTGATGCTCGTCTATAACCTTGATTATCTGTTCAGGTATCTTGTTCTTACGTGCAAGTTTGATCCCGTCATCGGTATGAGCGGTAATTATCTTAACACTTTCCATGACAGTAAGTGTATCGTGAGGGTTAACACCATCATGCTGATTCTCTGTAAAATACTCGGGATGCTCAAGTTTTCCGATATCGTGATAGTAGCAGGCAACCTTACAGAGCAAAGCATCTGCACCGATCGCTTCAGCCGCAGAATCGGCAAGATTTGCAACAGTCATTGAATGCTGATATGTTCCGGAGGCTTCGATGAACAGTCTCTTAAGCAAAGGATGTCCGGGCTGAGAAAGTTCAATAAGTCTGACAGGTGTAACCTTACGTGAGAAGAGCTCATAGATAGGAAACAGTCCGACTGCTATAACAAGGGATCCGACAGCAGAAAGGCTGGTCATCATAGCCGAATCGATGTAATCGCTTCTTGAAGCATTGCTGAAGAAATTGTAAGCGAGTGAAGCAAGAAGCGCGGCAAACGCCGGGAATATGATGATAAGCGCTGTATTGAAAGTATTCTTGCGGCTTCCGGCTATACAGCTGCATACAAATATAGCAACAAGCTGTATGAACATGGTCTCGATATTGAAATCATATATCGGCCACAGCATCATCAGATTCGCAACCGAGAAGATGATGGAAGCTGAAATTCCCATATACGTGGCGCATATAGTCGTAAAGAAAAGCTCTATGACAAGAAGCGACGAGATCTCAGACAGATAGATGCCTGCCGTGATCGGAACAAGGAATGTGATGATCAAAATATAGAATACGCTGAGGTCAATATTAAAATCGACTTCTTTAATACTTATATAGAATACGCAGGCAATAAAGATCAGAAGGATATATGCTGCGACTCTGGCAAGTATAAAGTAGTCAAATCCTGCCGTGCTGATAAGATCGAGATCATATAAGAGTCTGTATGTGTGATCAGTAATGACCTCTCCTGCACCGACTATCTTGGCTCCCCGCTCGATGATAATAGGATTATCGACAGCCGCCCTGTACGCATTATCCTGAGCATC
>DFIB01000066.1 GCA_002371375.1 Mageeibacillus sp. UBA3708
TGAGATATACACCGGATTACGTCAAGATAGACCGTTCGCTGTTATCGGGCATTCAGGACAGCCCTCAGAAACAGCATTTCGTCAGGGATATAATCGAATTTGCCCACAATAACGAGATCAAAGCTCTTGCTGAAGGTGTTGAGACAGGTGATGAGATGAGAACGGTGATCATGCTCGGAGCCGATCTTATTCAGGGATACTATACGGCACGCCCCGCCAAGGAAATGGTTCAGTCGATAGATTCGCTGGTTGCTGATGAGATAAAGAAGTTTGCTTTGCTTAAGGAGTCTTCAATATTAGGATGACTTCTTACGTTTGTGATAAAATATCTCCGTAATAATGAGAAAGAGGTACCAATATGGCATTACGTAATCTTGTTTTGGAGGATGATCCCCTTATCAGGAAGCATTCCCGTCCGGTGGATGAGATAACCCCGAGGATACATAAACTCCTGGATGATATGGCCGATACAATGTATTTTGAGAACAGAGGCATCGGTATAGCCGCTCCGCAGGTCGGAGTATTACGTCGGATATTCATTGTAGATGTTGGTGATGATCACGGTCTTATCGAATTCATCAATCCTGAGATCACATACCGTGAGGGAAGTCAGGTCGGCAGTGAAGGATGTCTGTCTGTTCCTGGTAAGACATGTGAAGTTGAGAGACCTAAGAAGATAAAGGTCAAGGCTCTTGACCGCAACGGTAATGAATTCGAACTTGAAGCGGAAGACCTTCTCGCCAGATGTATCTGCCATGAGTACGATCATCTTGAAGGTGTACTGTTTATTGACAAGTCTGTCGACGGACAGGTGTACAGGATAGAGGATAATGATGAATAAAGAAGAACTTCGTATCGTCTTCATGGGAACCCCTGATATAGCAGCAGGGATACTTGATTCGCTTATAAAAGGCGGATATAACATAGTTCTCGGTATCTGCCAGCCGGATAAGCCCGTAGGGAGGAAACAGGTGCTTACAGCCCCTCCCGTAAAGGTGCTTCTTGAGGCAAATGACATCCCGGTGTATCAGCCGGTGTCGATGAAGAATGATGAATCCCGTGATACAGTTGCATCATATGAACCGGATATTATAGTGACATGTGCTTACGGCAAGATACTTCCTGGCAGTATCCTTGATATTCCCAGGTTCGGATGCCTTAATGTTCATGCCTCGCTTCTGCCGAGGAAGAGGGGGGCAGCCCCCATTCAGCGTGCAATCCTTGACGGTGACAGCACTACAGGCGTTACCATAATGAAGATGGATGAAGGTCTTGATACAGGTGATATCCTGTCAGTACGTGAAGTTACCATCGGCATCGATATGCATTCTCAGGATCTTTTTGATGAGATAGGCAAAGCAGGTTCAGAACTCCTTCTGGAGACTATAGTGCCTTATGTCAATGGTGAGATAACGCCGAGGAAACAGAATGAAGCTGAAGCAACATACTGTCCTCCGATCAGATCTGAGGAAGGCGCCATCAGCTGGAGCAATACTGCTATTGCCATTCATAAGCAGGTGCATGCGCTTTCCACGTGGCCGGGAGCCTTTACCTACATGGATGGCAAAAAGATCAAGATATATGATACTTCGCTCGTTGATGACAGTGTTGTTGACGGAGCACTCAAGATAGAAGAACCGGGTGTTGTCATCCGGGCACACAAGAAAGATCTGTGGGTAATGACCGGGAACGGTGTTATAGCAGTCAATGTGCTTCAGCCGGAAGGCGGCAAGAAGCTTAATGCCATAGACTGCGCGCATAATTACAGGATCGGAATGAAATTTACCGCACAATGAGGCAGCCGGTACTGAACGACAGGACGATCAGATCGCTTATCGCTTCCGATAATATGCGGGAGCTTTGTGCGCTGATGCTTTATGAAGTCTACGCCAAAGGGGCATATACCAATCTTATCCTCAGACAGGCGGATGCGGCATCAGGACAGTCAAATGTATCGCTTCGTACACTAAGGGCTATGCTTTACGGAACGGTTACCTATACGTATACATCAGACTTTATAGTTAAGCATCTGGCCAGACGCGACGTAAGTGAACTTGAGGTAATGCCGGCAACTCTGATCAGGATGGGATGCTGGCAGATACTGTTCTCAACGGGAATCCCGGCCTTTGCAGCAGTGTCTGAGACGGTGAAGATTGCAGATAAGTATTGCCCGCAGGCAAAAGGACTTGTCAATGCAATATTAAGACGTGTGGCCGGGGCAGCGGACGAAGACAAGGATCCCGGCAATTACAGGCCAGATGTTGCCTGCTCGCTCAAGAATGAGATATACGGAATATTTAAGCGGGATTACGGCAAAGAACGGGCTTTGGCAATTGGCAAGGCTTTCCTAAGGACTCCGGGATTAACGATAAGATATGATCCGCATAAGATATCGCAGGATGAATTGGCAAACAGGCTCATGGGGGAGTCTTTCACTGTTCATAAGGGTTCGTTTCTGCCTGAGATATTATCGGTAGAAGCCGGGATCGGCATTGAGAACTCCGGAGCATACAAAGACGGCCTCTTTTTTGTGCAGAATGAGGCGGCTGCGCTCGCATCTCATATTGCTTCCCCCAAAAAAGGTGACAGGATACTTGACTGTTGTGCGGCACCGGGCGGCAAAACGACGCATTTGGCCGAACTTACAGGCGGAGAAGCTGATATTCTCGCCGTTGACAGCAGTCCGTCAAGATTAAGACTTCTCGAAGATAATCTCATAAGGCTCGGTATCGGGTGCGTCCGCACGATTACCGGAGATGCGACCGATATGTCAGGCATCAACGGACAATTCGATATCGTCATTGCCGACTGCCCTTGCAGCGGACTTGGTATAATCGGCCGTAAGCCAGATATAAGGCTTAATATGACATATGACAAGATTGAATCTCTGGCTGATATACAAATGAAGATCCTAAGCGAGGCAGCTTCGAAGGTAAAGGCTGGCGGAACGCTGATCTACTGCACATGTACGATCAACAAAGACGAGAATGAGAGGCGCGTATCCGACTTTCTTGAACATAACAGCAATTTTGCCCCTGTATCGATAATGCCTTTTTTGCCGCATGATATTATAATGGATGAAGGACGCGTGAATGACTGCATGAACGGTTATATAACGCTTCTTCCGGATACTGATCTGTGTGACGGCTTTTTTATAGCAAGAATGGAGAGGAAGGATTAAGTGGATAAGAAGTTTTGTCTCGATCTGACACTTGATGACCTTAAGCAGTGGTGTAAGGATAATTCCGTTCAGTCTTTCAGAGCCGGGCAGATATACGGATGGCTGTCTTCGGGAGTTACGGATACAGCGGAGATGACCAACGTTCCCAAAGATCTGAGGTCGAAGCTCGAGCAGGATTTTATAATGGGACGCATGTCAGTGATCGGCAAATATGTCTCGTCAATCGACGGAACGACAAAATTCGTCTATCTGCTTCATGACGGCAATATAATCGAGACTGTTGTTATGAGATACAAGACAGGGTTATCAGTTTGTATATCTTCTCAGGCCGGATGCAAGATGGGCTGTGCTTTCTGCGCATCAGCCAAGGCAGGTTTCGGAAGGTCACTGACGTCAGGTGAACTTCTGGCTCAGGTCCTTGTATCTCAACGCGAGATGGGTGAGAAGATAAGGAGTGTTGTTGTGATGGGAATTGGTGAACCATTCGATAATTACGACAATCTTATCGGATTCATTAAGCTTGTTACCGATCCTGACGGACCCGGCCTCGGGGCACGTCACATAACGGTATCCACATGTGGTCTTGTTCCGAAGATAAATGAATTTGCCGAACTTCGGTCCCAGGTCAACCTCGCAGTGTCACTTCATGCTCCCAATGATGATATCAGGCTTAAGATAATGCCGGTTGCCCGCAGTTATCCGATTGATGAACTGATCGACTCATGCAGGGAATACACGGAGAAGACGGGCCGCAGGATAACCTTTGAATACTCGCTTTTTGCCGGGGTCAATGACAGCCTTGAATGTGCTGATGAACTCGCCGGAAGGCTCAAAGGGATGCTCTGTCATGTCAATCTTATTGCTGCCAACGAGTTTCCGGGAAGTGATTTCAAGAGAAGTTCTTCCGGTCGTGTTGCAGCTTTCAGGAAGAGGCTTGAAGATCTCAGGATCAATGCCACTTTGCGCCGCGAAATGGGAACTGATATCATGGCTGCCTG
>DFIB01000041.1 GCA_002371375.1 Mageeibacillus sp. UBA3708
ACCATACCGACCATCAGCTTGGCCGTGTACTGGCCGCATCACTGAATCTGGATGTCATTGCGGTCGTCAGTCTGCGCAGCGACAAGGTAGTCAGATACGCTTCCGAAGGCTTCACCGTCGAACCGGTGGATCTCTCTGATCTTTCCATCAGGGAAAAGGAAATCAATACAACGGAAGCGCTGATCCGGGGAACGGCAGCGGGACTGGAGAAGCTGGGTTACAGAAGCGGCGGTTTTGACTGCTATGCGGAAAGTGATGTAATCCCCGGCGGCGGCATGTCCAGCAGCGCGGCATTTGAAGTACTGCTCGGAACAATCATGAGTGAACTGTTCAATGACGGTAAGGTCAGCGCGGAGACAATTGCGAAAAACGGTCAGTATGCCGAAAACGTATATTTCGGCAAACCGTGCGGACTGCTTGATCAGATGGCATGTTCAGTCGGAAGCTTTGCGGCAATTGATTTTGCGGATAAGGAAAACCCCGTTGTTGAAAAGATCGATTTCAATCCGGCAGACTACGGCTACAAGCTGATCCTGACCGATGTCAGAGCGAGCCATGCCGAACTGAGCGGTGAATACGGAGCGGTTCCGGCAGAGATGAAGTGTGTTGCCAAAGTACTCGGTTATGAAGTTCTGTCTGAGACAAACGAAGCTGAACTGACAGCCAATGTCGGAAAGATCCGTGAGGCATGCGGTGACAGAGCGTTCCTGCGCGCATATCATTTCGTCAAGGAGACCGAACGGGCAAAACTCCAGGCTGAAGCGCTGAAAAACAAGGATATCGATACATTCCTGAATCTGATCAAAGAATCCGGTCATTCTTCCTATATGTATCTTCAGAACATCAACGTTCCCGGTGCCATAAAGGATCAGCCGGTTGCGCTTGCGCTTGCGCTGAGTGATTCCGTTCTTGCGGGCAAAGGCGCGTACCGTGTTCACGGCGGCGGATTTGCCGGAACAATACAGGCTTTCGTTGACAACGGTGCCGTAATTGGTTATAAAGATAGTATGGACCACGTATTCGGTGAAGGTTCATGCAGTGTACTCAAGATACGCAGGTATGGTGGAATAAGGGTTGTTTGAGTCTTACACTGGAGGTCTCTTATGATCGATTCATACATTACTGAGCTTGTTAACTATGCCATAGATTCCGGACTCATCTGCGAAGATGACCGCATTTATTCTGTCAACAGATTGCTTGAATTATTCGGACTTAATGATTACACGACGCCTGATGATGCGGCCGCACTCCCCGCGCGGCCTGTCGCGGAGATCTTAAAGGACATGACCGACTACGCGGCAGAGAAGGGGCTTCTGGAGTCAGATACGATAACTAACCGCGACCTGTTCGATACGAAGATAATGGGTCTTGTCACAGCACCGCCGTCAGAAGTAAGGCGAAGATTCTCAGAGCTTTATAATACTTCACCGGGAGCTGCAACCTCCTGGTATTACAGTTTTGCATCAAGTTCCAATTACATCCGTACGGACCGCACGGCCAGAGATGAGAGATGGCAGACTGATACAGAATACGGAACGCTTGATATCACCATTAATCTCAGCAAGCCGGAGAAGGATCCGCGCGATATTGCGGCTGCCGGCAAAGCAAAGAGATCCGGCTATCCGGCATGCCTTCTGTGCTGTGAGAATGAGGGGTACGCAGGTTCGATCAACCACCCTGCAAGACAGAATCACAGGGTCATCCCGATCACTTTGGACGGCACAGATTATTTCCTGCAGTATTCGCCTTACATCTACTACAACGAGCACTGTATCGTATTCAACAGGAAGCATACGCCGATGGTGATCGACAGGGCCGTATTCGGCAAACTCCTTGACTTTGTCAGACAATTCCCGCATTACATAATCGGGTCTAATGCGGACCTTCCTATCGTGGGCGGATCGATATTGAGCCACGACCATTTCCAGGGGGGAAGATATGAATTTCCGATGGCAAGGGCACCCATCGAGAAGAAGATAGAATTCGAAGGCTATCCGCAGGTATCAGCCGGCATTGTCAGGTGGCCTCTGTCTGTCATCAGGCTTAACAGCGCCGACAAGGACGCGGTCGTTGACCTGTCTGATAAGATTCTTAAGAAATGGCGTTCATATACTGATGAATCCGCCTTCATCCTCGCGGAGACTGACGGCATTCCACATAATACGATTACGCCTATCGCCAGAATGCGGGATGGTCATTACGAACTGGATCTCGTACTTCGCAATAACATCACAACAGAGGAGTGTCCGCTCGGATATTATCACCCTCATTCGCAGTACCATCACATCAAGAAAGAGAACATCGGCCTGATCGAAGTCATGGGTCTTGCAGTCCTCCCTTCACGCCTCAAGAACGAACTGTCGATGCTGTCAGATGCAATACTCGAAGGCAGGAATCTCCGTGCTGAAGAGGCCCTCGCCAAGCACGCTGACTGGGCATACGGATGGATCGGGAATTACGACATAAACGCCGGCAATATCGGTGATATTATCCGGCGTGAGGTTGGAGTTGTTTTCGCGCATGTCCTTGAAGACGCAGGTGTGTACAAATGCGATGACAAGGGGCGCGCGGACTTCATGAGATTTATCGATTCCGTGTGATTATCTCATCGATCGTCCGGGGGGTGAATCCGAGGAGATCCGCTCCGACGTTGTACGCCTTCTCCAGCCCCTCCATGAACATGCAGGCCTCGTTCCTTGTTTTGTGGATATGCCCAAAAAAGTGGTAGAACCCGTCATAATAACCGGGCCATTCCGCCACGGGATAATGGCACAGGAATATTGTGTGTCCGTGATCCCTTACGACCTCCATCTGCGATATGCTCACGAAGTATGACGATGCCTCCGGATCAGCAGTTATTATCTTGTCGTGGTTCCCGGCGATGAGGCGCTTGCGCCCCTTGAGCTGCTTCAGATAACCGGTGACCGGCTTCCCGGCTTTGTGACTGAAATCCCCGACGATATACACGTCGTCATTGTCATTAACAACGCTGTTCCAGTTCTCTATGATCACCCTGTCCATCTCCTCCGCATCCGCGAAAGGACGGCCGCACAATTTGATTATATTCTCATGCCCGAAATGCGTATCAGCTATATAGTACTTCATCTTACCAGCTTGATCTCCCTCTCATAATAATCAGCTCCGCCTGCACCTGTTATCTCACCGATAAAACTTATATCCCCGTTGGCGTCATAGTACGGTATCGCGGCCTTGACGGCCTCATCCCTGAGGTTATATTCATAAGGTTTGAACCCGGCCATATCTGTCTGGTAATACTGCTTGCCTTCCGAGTCCATATATTGCTTGACCGAGTCATATACAGCCTTATCGAATCCGTCTTTGCTCATGCCGTTTACTTCAATGAACTCATCCTTGGTCAGGATGTGGCCGTCCTCCAGCGAGATATTGTAAACAGCATAAGAATCACCATCAATATCATCGAGATACACCACGACCAGACTCAGAATGCTGTCACCTATGAAGTACTTATAATCCGTTCCTCCCAGGTACTGTGCCTCCTCGTTATACGACGCGGCACACCCGCTGATATCCTTGCGGATCTCCGAATTGAATCCCGACATATCGACGCCGTCGATCACCACCTCAGGGATCTTGTATTCGCATCCGCCCGCCTTTACCGTCTCTGCAAGCCTTACCTCTGCCGCCTTCTCCTCTGCAGCGGGTCCGGAGCCACCGACAACATATTCCTTGCTGTCCCTGGACAGGATAAAGCTTGGCTCATCGCTCGTAACCGTTACAGTCACAACATCACCCTCACTGAGGAGTGAACACTTATCAAGTTTGTATGTAACACTTCCGCCGGGATTATACGGAAGTCCCAGCGATTCGACTCTCGCCGTGATCTTAGGCGACTGCCCCTCAAAAACAACCCTTACATAATCGAAAGGATCGATCACCTCTTTATCCTTCAATCCGTCAACCTTGTACACGATATCCTTCAGTTCAAACTCAACATTATTCTCTTCCTCGACAGCCTTGATCTCCTCAGCTTTATACCACTTAAAGACTATCTCTTCGCCGTTCGCAAGCAGCTCACGCTTGTTCCAGCTGCCGCCGATCATCTTCTGCAGCTCCGCACGGCTCACACTGCCAAGTTCAGGATAATCCTGCTTCATTCTGTCGTAATCCAGCGAATAATCAAGTATACCGCGCGGACTGTATCCGTTAACAGAATAAGTAACATAATCGCTGACCGGTATCACCTTAGGCTCAGTTTTCTTGTCGCTTCCGAAGATCAGCAATCCGCCGACGATCGCCGAGCCCGTCAGAGCCAATGCCAGTGCGCCCGTTATCACCTTGCCGGATGTCGTAGACAGGAACCCGGACTTGGCAGGCTTCATCCTGCCGGCGGATTTGGCGGTTTTGGAGGCGGTGTTTGCTGCGCCTGCAGCGGCGCCGCCTGCTGCAGCATTAGTTACGGCATTTGCGGCACCCTGAGCGGCGCCGGCCGTGAGATCGATCCCCGCTTTCAAAGCGGGAACGGCCAGCATCGGCTGCGGTATGCTGATCTTTGCCATCTGCGAATTAAAGAGCCTCGTGAAGAAAGGTGCCGCCGCCAGCACGAGCTTGTTCTCATCAACATAAGAACCGAGCGCACTCTTGAACTTGTTGCGCGCCGACATTAGCCTCGTCTTCACCGTCCCCTCGGAACAGTCCATCGCCCTTGCGATCTCGGAGATCTTCATGTCATCATAATAGTGCATAAACAGCGTCTGATACTGGACAGCCGACAGCGACTCACGCAAAACCTTATTGATAATGTCCGCCTTTTCCTTCTCCTCGATGAAAGAGTCCGGCAGCATGTCAACTTCCTCCCAATCCTCTGCCAGCGCATCCAGCTCTGCATCACTGTCGCTGAACACAACATTTCTTCTCTTCCTGTAGAAATCAATCGACTTCAGAGATGCGATCCTCACCATCCACGCCGAATACGCCTCGGGCGACTCCAGCTTATCCAGCGACTGATACACCGCCAGATACACCTCCTGCGTCACATCCTCGGCATCCTCCGCCGAGTTCAGATGCCCGTAGCAAGTCGAGTAGACCAGCCTGTACGTCTCCTTATAAAACTCATCGAAAACATCCCTCTCTCCGGCCTGGAACTTCCTGATCAATCCGATTACGTTTTCTTTGTCTGCCATGTCCTTATCCTCCATCAGCAATTTGTATTATACCAATTAGTCGCAGACAGGATTGATTTGGTTCATTGTTGGAAGGATATTTTTTGAGAATGTCGAAAAAGTGGTCATATAGTATCTTTTGAACACGTCCGGATGGGGTGAACGCAGCGTTTTGGTACCGGTTATTTGAATATCCATAATCCCCCATATAATCATGATTCTGTGAGTGGCATTAACCTCAGTTGACAGTATGGAATAGACGCAGCAATCTGAATTCGCATGACCCACACCGTTTCCGCAGAAAAACGGCATCTCTTCCGCAGAAAATGCGGAAAAAATCTTAAATCTCGCGGATTCCGCAAGAATCAGAAATCTTTCCG
>DFIB01000058.1 GCA_002371375.1 Mageeibacillus sp. UBA3708
ATGAGTCTGGTAAAAATGTCCGCAAGCAACTGGAAGTTGACTTCGTGGTCAACCGGGGCGACGAACGCTACTATATTCAATCCGCATTATCCATCGATGATCCGGAAAAGAAGGAACAGGAGATTGCCTCTTTGATCAGAATTCCCGATTCCTTCAAGAAAATCGTTGTGGTGAAGGATTATGTGAAGCCGTGGCGGGATGATAATGGCATTCAGTATGTCGGTATTGAGGACTTTCTTTTGGATGAGAGCCTTATTTCCAGATAACCTTTGCTCGTAAAAAATGCGGATGCCGCAAAAATTTCAGATGAATCAAACCCTTTCATAATCCCCGATTTATAAGGCCGCGTCAATGATACCTACACAAATATACCGGTTAATGATAAACTTTTCCCGTGTAGAAGGAGGCATCAGATGAGAGTAATTACCTTTGACGATATAAAATCACTTAATATCTCGCCTGCGCTTTGCTACGACTGGGCTGAGACAATGATAAAGAACAAGAAGCAGGCGCTACTGCCTCCCAAGATCAGCATCAAGCCGCGTGACGGAGTCTTTTGCAACGTAATGCCGAGCATGATCCCCGGGGTGACTAATTCCTGGGGTGGTGTTAAGGTCGTGACAAGGTATCCTGACCGCGTGCCGAGCCTTGAGAGCCGTATACTGCTGATGAATGCCGACAGCGGGGAATTCCTTGCCGTGATGGACGGTACATGGATCACGGCAATGAGGACGGGCGCTGTTGCTGCTCATTCCATTGAACTGTTTGCCAGGAAGGATTATGAGACGATCGGAATCCTGGGTCTCGGTAATGTATCGCGGTCCACTATCCTGATACTGTGTGAGAAGATAAACGGGCGTAAGATCCACCTCAAGCTCCTGCGCTACAAGGGGCAGGAAGAGAGCTTCATTAAGAGATTTGAAGGTTATGAGAATCTGAGCTTCTCCTGTGTTGATACCACAGAAGAACTGGTGAGGGGATCTGATGTCGTGCTCTCCGGAGCCACATATCTTCCAAATGATATCTGCAGTGATGACTGTTTCGAGCCCGGAGTTCTGGTTCAGCCCATTCATACTCTCGGATTCACGAATTGTGATCTGTTCTTCGACAAAGTATTTGCGGACGATACGGGTCATGTTCATCATTTCAAGAATTACGACAAATTCAGGAAGTTCGCGGAAGTCTGCGACGTGGTCAACGGGCTGGTTCCGGGGCGCGAGAGTGATGACGAGAGGATCATTGCCTACAACATCGGAGTATCCGTTCACGATATCAATTACGCTGCCGCCATCTACAGGATGATGGAGGAGCGCGGCCTTCTTGAGGATAAGCCGGACATAGATCTCAAGGATCCGACTGACAAATTCTGGGTCTGATCAGCCTCCGTTTTTATTCCGGTGTCATTAAGTTAAGAATGATGCTTGTAAGAGCATCATGCAGATCCGAAGTGCGCTTTTGGTAAGAGACGGTTGCCGTGGGCTGGGGCCGGTGCTGATTACGCAGAGTAAATGTTCTGGTATAAAATTTACCTGCACAAATAGTCTGCGTACGCAGTGTAAATGTTCCGCTAAAAATATTACCTGCACAAATAGTCTGCTTACGCAGCAGATATGTTCCGGTAAACCTGATTTCATTCACAAGTTTGCTGCGTACGCAGCAATAGGCAGTCAATCATACTACCTTTCCTTAACTTAATGACATTCTCCGTATTTCCGGGCCCTGCATTGTATAATGTTCAAAGTGTTATATAATTATTCAGTAATTGAACATGACAGGGGACCCGTGCGATGGATCTTACACGTAAACAATTTGATGTCTTGGAGGCGCTGGTATCATCCGGCGCGCCGTTAACCCAGCGCGAGCTAGAGAAAGCTACCGGCCACAGTCTCGGCACGGTCAACCGTGCAGTTAAGGAGCTGAGTGAGCTTGGATTCATTGAGAACGGCAGCGTAACAAATGCCGGAATTAATGCGCTTGAGCCTTATAGGGCGAAGAGAGCGATATTTATTGCGGCGGGCTTCGGTTCGAGGCTTGTACCGATCACTCTTAATACTCCCAAACCGCTGGTGCGCGTACTCGGCGTCAGGATAATCGACCGTCTCATAGATGCCTGCCTGGAAGCCGGCATTGAGGAGATCTATATAGTGCGCGGCTATCTGGGGGAGCTTTTCGATCAGCTGCGTTATAAGTATCCCATGGTGAACTTCCTTGAGAACCCCATGTACAATGAGGCGAATAATATTTCTTCGTCACTGATCGCGAGGAAACTCCTGTCGAACGCCTATGTCTTTGAGGCGGATCTCCTGATTTCCAACCCTAAGATCATCACGAAATATCACTACACATCCGATTTTCTCGGCATTAAGAAGGACAGATCCGATGACTGGTGTTTCAGAGTCAGAGATGGTGTCATCGTGGAAGAGATGGTCGGCGGTGAGGGAAGCGACATATGGCAGATGGTTGGCATCAGCTACTGGAACAGGGAAGACGGTGAGAAACTTGCGGTCGATATTGCTGATGTGTATCAGAGCCCCGGAGGCAAGGAGAGATACTGGGAGCAGGTCCCGCTCGTCTACCGCAAGGAGAATTACGCGGTCGAGGTGCGTGAATGCTACGATGAGGACATAGTGGAGATCGATACTTTCAGCGAGTTGAAAGCAATCGACAAATCATATGATGTGTGAGGAATAAGAAGGAGGCCAATAATGGAATCGGTAAAGAGAAATGTGCTGCTTAATCCCGGTCCGTCCACCACGACGGACAGTGTCAAATATGCTCAGGTGGTGCCTGACATCTGCCCGCGTGAGAAGGAGTTCAGTTCCCTCATGAAGGGGCTTCGCGAGGACCTTGTCAGGATCGTTCACGGTGACCTCAACAAGTACACGAGCGTATTGTTCTGCGGCTCGGGAACGATCAACATCGATGTTGTTCTCAACAGCCTTCTGCCCGAAGGCGGGAAGGTTCTTGTAGTCAATAACGGTGCATACAGCAGCAGGGCAGTCGAGGTGTGTCAGTACTATGGACTTCCGCATATTGATCTGAAGTTCCCCGTCGATCAGAGACCTGACCTTGATGCGGTGGAACAAGCCCTCAAGGATGATCCCGATATCGCTCTTGTTCACACGACCCACAATGAGACAGGAACAGGAATTCTTAACCCCATAAGGGGGATTGGTGCGCTTGCTCACAAATACGGAGCGGTGTTCACGGTAGATACGACTTCGACATATGCGATGCGTCCGATCGACATCGAAGCGGACAATATCGACTTCTGCATGGCGAGCGCCCAGAAGGGACTGATGGCCTTTACAGGACTGAGCTTCATCGTCGGCAACAGGAGCATCATCGAGAAGAGCAAGGATTATCCGAAGCGCTCATATTACTGCAATCTGTATATGCAATATGATTTCTTCGAGCGTACGGGAGAGATGCATTTCACGCCGCCCGTTCAGACGATCTATGCGACACTTCAGGCGCTCAAAGAGTATTGGCAGGAGGGTGAGGAAGCTAAGTGGGAGCGCCACACCCGCGTGTTCAACGCCATCAATGCTGGACTTGACGAATTGGGTTTCCGTCAGGTGATAAAGCCGGAATGGAGAGCAGGTCTCGTATCTTCGGCTGTCTATCCGGATGATCCTAACTGGAGCTTTGAGAAGGTGCACGATTACTGCTATGAGAGGGGATTTACGATTTATCCCGGCAAGATCAGCACGACAAACACATTCAGGCTCTGTGCACTCGGTGCTATAGACGAAGGCGACATAAAGGATTTTTTTGAAGTGTTCAGGCAGGCGCTGGAAGCCACCGGTGTTCAAACACCCGTAGTCTACAAGGATCGGGGGGATAAATGATGAAGACGGCATATACTTGTTTTTGTACTGATATTATTCACGACGGGCATCTGAACATTATCTCGGAGGCCCGCAAGCGCGGCCGGGTCATCGTAGGCTGTCTGTCCGATGAGGCGCTTATCCGCTACAACAAGTTCCCGACGATCTCCCAGGAGGAGAGGATCAAGCTCTACAGGAGCATCGAAGGCGTTGAGGAAGTAGTCATCCAGAATGACATGTTCTACGACGACGTGATCACGCTGATACAGCCCGATTATGTTGTACACGGGGACAACTGGAAGACAGGTCCTGCCAAGGCAATACATGATCATGTTGAAGAACTGCTGCGTGCATACGGCGGTGAGCTGGTAGATATCCCTTATACATACAACGAGAAGGTGAAGAAGATTGATCTCCAGCTCCGCGAGAAGCTCGCCATGCCTGAATACCGCAGGAAGAGACTTCGTCAGCTGATCAACATGACGCCCATTGTAAAGGCGATGGAGGCGCACAGCGGATTGACCGGACTGATAGTTGAGAAGACCGTTGTTGAACACGAAGGAAAGCTCGATCAGTTTGATGCAATGTGGATCAGTTCACTTTGTGATTCCACGGCGAAAGGCAAGCCTGACATCGAACTTGTTGACATGACATCCAGATTCCGTACGATCGACGATATCATGGAAGTCACGACCAAGCCGATCATATTTGACGGCGACACCGGCGGACTTACCGAGCACTTCGTCTATACCGTCAGAAGCCTCGAGCGCATGGGCGTCAGCGCCGTCATCATTGAGGATAAGAAGGGGCTCAAGAAGAATTCCCTCTTCGGCACAGAAGTCAAGCAGACACAGGCGACCATAGAGGAATTCAGTGCCAAGATAGCAGCAGGAAAGAGGGCACAGCTGACAGATGACTTCATGATCATCGCCAGGATCGAGAGCCTGATACTTGAGAAGGGGATGGAGGACGCGCTTACTAGAGCACGTGCCTTCGTTGGAGCAGGTGCTGACGGAATCATGATACACAGCCGCAAAAAGGACCCTGCCGAGATCCTGGAATTCTGTGACAGATTCCGTGAAGAAGACAAGACAACACCGATCGTTGTGGTACCGTCGAGCTTCAACGTGATAACCGAGGCTGAGCTTGCGGAGCACGGAGTGAATATAGTTATTTACGCCAATCAGCTGACGAGATCTGCGTTCCCTGCAATGCAGAAGACGGCTGAGGATATCCTCAGGTATCACCGCGCCAAGGAAGTCGATGACAGGTTAATGCCGATCAAAGACATCATCACGCTGATCGATGAGATCTGATCATATTTGTTAGGGAGGATGAGGAAATGAATGTTGAGAGACTGGTTGACATAATCGGTTCTGATTTCTATACGGGTGTACCGGATTCACAATTGAAGGCATTATGTAATTATCTGATGGACAGGTATGGCATTGATCCTCATCATCATGTGATAGCCGCCAACGAGGGCAATTGTGCCGCACTTGCGGCAGGTTATCATCTGGCGACGGGCAAGGTCCCGGTAGTCTATATGCAGAACAGCGGCGAGGGTAACATCATCAACCCCGTCGCATCACTCATGAACGATAAGGTCTATGCGATCCCCGCAGTGTTTATAGTCGGATGGAGAGGCGAACCCGGTGTTCATGACGAGCCTCAGCACATATATCAGGGCGAGGTTACGGTTAAACTGCTTGAAGATATGGATATAAGGACGTTCATAATCGGTAAGGAAACTTCAGATGAGGACGTTGAAGGAGCGATGGAGGAATTCAGAGAACTCCTCGCACGCGGCAAAGACGTAGCATTTGTAATCCGCAAGGGTGCACTTACAGGTGCGCCTTCGGTTGAGTATAAGAACGGTAATTCGATGGTGCGTGAAGATATAATAAAGCACATTGTCAAAGCCACAGGTGAGGATCCGATCATCAGCACGACGGGCAAGGCGAGCCGCGAGCTGTTCGAGATAAGAGCCGCTAACGGGCAGAGCCACAAATATGATTTTCTTACTGTGGGATCAATGGGACACAGCTCCTCGATCGCACTCGGTGTTGCTATTAATAAGCCCGGTCGGAAGATATGGTGTATCGACGGTGACGGAGCCGTGCTGATGCACATGGGATCCATGGCTCTGGTTGGTACAAATAAGCCTGCGAACCTTGTTCACATAGTCATCAACAACGGAGCACATGAGACGGTTGGCGGCATGCCTACAGTAGCCGGCGGTATAGATCTTGTGGCAATAGCCAAAGCGTGCGGCTATCCTAATGCCGTGAGCGTTGATAATTTCGAAGATCTCGACAGGGAGCTTGAGCTGGCAGGCAGCCGGAATGAACTGAGCTTTATCGAAGCGAAATGCTCCATAGGGGCAAGGGAGGATCTCGGCAGACCTACCACCACCAGCCTCGAGAACAAGCAAAGCTTCATGGATTATTTGAATACTCTGTAAGGCCGGATTTTTGGAGTCTTTCTCAGGAACTTCGCGAAAGGTTGTGAAGGTTTGTTGTTCGCAGTTTGGGTGACCGGATCGACCGCCTGAATCCGTTTCCGAAGGATTTTAATATTTTTCCGAAGAAAATTCGGAAGAAAACTGAAATTCTTCGGATTCCGCAATAATCTGAGATCTTTCCGAAATTTCTTCGGAAGGAATGCCTGTTTTCTTCGGAAACGGTGAATGAAGGTGTGAGTGAGCATGAGGTAACAGGCAGTCCGGCTTGTGTTCTCTGTACGCAGTGTAAATGTTCCGCTAA
>DFIB01000072.1 GCA_002371375.1 Mageeibacillus sp. UBA3708
CGCGGACCAAACCACTGATTGCCCAATGATATGTGCTTTCAGACAAGTCTGTTTTCAATTTTCTTAATTCATCCATGAGTTCTTTATGGCAATATATTTTTTTATCATCTATGCGATCAAGCACTTCTTCATACCACTGCATGATATCATCTCCTTTGCAGTAATCGAGCACATTGGCAAATTCAATGCATTTTTGCCGATATTCAGTATAACATTCTTCTAAAAGCATGTCAACGCACATCGGCAATTTATTATTTTTTTGCCAATGTGCGTGTGTAAAAAGAACCCGCAGCCCCGAAAGAGAACTACGGGTATTCCCACAATCTGTTTATGCTTCAACTTCCACCGTCAATCCTGACTTGAACTCGACCACCAACTTCTCATCGTAAACCGTAATCTTCTCGATAAGTCTCCGAGCCAACGGCTCACTGTACTCGGTCACTGCCTCTGTCTGCTCGTCAAGAAATGAAATCAGATCCTCCATCCGCTCCTGAAGATCGTGCTTCAAAGCAGCTTCGGTTAGAATGCTCTGACGTTCTTCCCGGAGTGTCCTTGCCGGACAGTCAATACCACTTTTCTTCTTTTCAACCCGGCTGACGCATCTCCAGACAATCGATCTGTACCCCCGGTTGTTCCATGCAATCCTGCGATAAATGTCTCCGCAGTGCGCACAGAAGACTCTGCTTCTTGTTAAGTTCATTCGCCACTGTCGCCGGCGTCTTTCCAGCAAGGATCTCTTCAAAGATCCATCTCACCGTATCTGCTTTTTCTTGCCTTTTGAGGCTTCATTACTCTTTCTCTTTTGACATCAAGACCACTGTCTCCACATGGCTCGTTTTTGGGAACATGTCAACGGGCGTCACGCTGTCTATCATGTAACCGCCGTCTGTAAACATCCTAAGATCCCTTGCAAGCGTAGACGGATCACATGATATATAAGAAATGATCTCCGGGCTCTGTTCTATGAGTGCCCTTACCAGAGAGAACTCCAATCCTGCCCTGGGCGGATCCACTACGACGGCATCGTCACAGGAGATCATTGACAGCAATGACGTTATTCTCGAAGCGGGCCTGCATATGAATTCCGCATCGATGCCAAAGCGTGAAGCATTGTCCCTGGCAGAAGCGATCGCTTCAGGACTGATGTCAACGCCCATCACTTTGTGTCCTTCTTTAACAAGAGATAATCCGACCGTTCCCGTCCCGCAGTACAGATCCCAAAGAGAACCGGTATATCTGTCAGGACGTGCCAGACCGTACAGCACCTCAGCCTGCGGAACATTGACCTGGAAGAACGCCCCCGATTTCACTTTGAACTCTCTGCCGCAGAGGATCTCCGTATAGTAGTCATTACCATATAGAACCACTCTCTTGCCGCCCCTTGTCCTCTTCTCGGTAGCAGTGTTTGATATGCGGAAGGTTATGCCTGCCAAGTTCAGTTGTGATAGTCTGCCGGCAAGTCCGGATGCTGATATATACTCTGAAGCATCACGTATCAGGACCTCACTCGGTGCATCAGAGAACGAGACAAGTTCAATCAGTATCTCACCCGTTCTCTCAGATCCGCGGATGACCGCACCACCAAACAGTCTTGTGGGGTAACCGGCAAATGCAGCTTCGATGGCCTCTCTTACCTTTCCGAACATCTCATACTCAAGTACGGATCTGTCTACCTGAACATCCTTACCGGTACCATGCGCCTTAAGGCAGAGCCTGCCGTCTCTTACCGAATACTGCATGTGATTACGGTAGTTTGAATCCTTGTCTGAGGGTACGATATCATTCATTACCCCGTCTGCTGCGGACGGGGCAACACCTCCCAATCTGATGAGACAATCCCGTACCTTGTCCTGTTTATACTTAAGCTGGGTCTTATAACTCATATGAGCGAGGTTCGCACCGGGAATCTCCGTGCCGAACGGCAGAACGCGTTCGGGTGATGATGTCATAAGCTCAATGCATCTCCCCCTCGCGAACTTATTCTTCTCCTGCGTGATCTCCACCCTGCAGATCTCACCCGGGATAACCTGTGAATCCACAAATATCTTCTTGCCTGAAGCGAGCACTCCTATGCCTTCTCCGGAACTCCCCAAAGAGATTATCTCAACGACTTCGCCTGCCATGTGTCACCCGTTATTCTTCCTGCGCCACTCGCCGACTTCATGCATGTCCAGCATCTCCGGAGCATTATTCTCGATTATGTCAAGGGCAGCCTCTATGGCCGTATTCTTCGTGCCTCGGGCAAGGATCCCTTCGAGCTTTTTTGTCTCTTTCTTGTCTTTTTTTGCTTTCTCTTCCGCACGTCTCTTGCTACAGGCCAGTGCCAGTGCGGCGATCTCGTCATCAGTGGAAGGGATCTCCTTCGTGATCAGAAATTCCGTATAGGCATCGCAGACTTTCTCAACTTCCGGGGAGAATATTATCTGTTCACCGTGATCAAGCCAGAGGACTTTATTGCACAGTTCCTTCACCTGGTCTATGGAATGTGATACCAGTATCCCGGTAACTCCGCTTCCCAATATCTCCCTCATCTTATCGCCGCTCTTTTTACGGAAAGACCCGTCTCCTACGGCCAGCACCTCATCCAGAATAATAATATCCGGATCCACCATGCAGCAGATGGCAAAGCCGAGCCTTGATTTCATGCCGCTCGACAGCTGCCTGAAAGGCCTTTCCTCAAATTCCTCAAGCTCGGCGAAAGCGATTATCTCCTCATACATCTCATCCATGAATGCTCTCGTATACCCGAGCATTGCGCCTCTCAGATAAGCATTCTCCTTAACAGTCATGTCTCCGTCGAATCCGCTGGCAAGCTCAAGAAGCGCGGCTATCCTGCCGTTGACCTTAATACTGCCCTGCTTCGGTTCCATTATGCCCGATATCGCTTTGAGGAGCGTACTCTTCCCTGCTCCGTTCGTGCCGATGATGCCCAGCATGTCTCCACTCTCCAGGGTAAATGATATGTGCTTGTCGGCCCAGAATTCCGTAATGCTATAGTTACCGGTGATTTTGCGCATCACATATTCCTTGAGGCCTATTGCCTTAAGATCACCTGTAATATATCTGATGCTTACGTCACTACACTCGATCACTCTGCCCATATCATCACCTTATAAATAATAAACGAACCGCCTGTTATAGTGCTTGTAGAAGAATGCTCCCGCAAGCGCTATAACAAGAGCATAAGCTAAGCACAGTGCATGGTACTGAAGTGACGGAACAGTCCCGTCGATGACTATCATCCTGATATACTTGATGATCACATAGACCGGATTAAGCAGGAATAACCTCTGCACACTGTAAGGGAATGAATCTACTGTATAGAAAATGGCAGACAGATACGTAAGAAGTGTCAGGAACACCGAATAAAGATACTTGATATCCCTGAAGAAAACATAAAGCGCCGACAGAATCATTCCTATCCCCAGATTCATTATGACCAGGCACAGGACAGGAAACACGAGAAGCAAAAAACTCACACGGAACGTTATCCCGTCGATGATACAGAAGACAAAAAAGACCGCCAGAGTAAGGAAGAAATTCACAAGCGACGATACATTCCTCGAGAGCAGAAAAAGGTACTTGGGAACATTGATCTTATTGATCACGGAAGCGTTGCTGATCATGCTGGTCATTCCGTTATTCGTAGCTTCCTTGTAATACGCCATGACGATGGTTCCCGCGAAGAGATAGATCGTGTAATGAGGTGTCGTTCTGCCGAAGAATCCCGTGAAGACAAGCTTCATCACAAGCAGTGTCAGCAGGGGTGATAACACGCTCCATGCCATGCCGAGGATGGTTCTCTTATACTTATGTTCAAAGTCACGTTTGACCAGTTCCTCAAAGAGGAATCTGTTGGAAGCAAATCTTGACAAAGACTTCTTAGCTGACCTGATCGCAGTCCCCAATTCAATTCTCCTTACAAAAACTCACGCAATAATACCACATCAGAAACTGTTATGGTACTTCTCGCCTTTAAACTTCGCCCTGAGCATGGCCTTTGCCTTCTCTGCCGTCTTATCTTCCGTCGTGCTGTACCACGGAAGCACCTTAATGTCGTGATGCTTCAATCCTCCCGTCTTGAGTTCGTGATCCAGCCACACATTGAAAAGCAATTCCGAGATCCGCCCCGGATACCGCTTGTCGTAATCATCCATTCCGTTGCTGCCGACCCTCAATGTCAGTTCATACAGAATGTCGAACAGCCATGTAAGATACTTATCCATAAGGTCTCCCCTCATGATCATCATGTTGAACATATAACCTGATGATCTGGATAAGGCATCATCAAAACTCTTCAGGTAATTCGGGTGAAGATCTGCAATTACCCTCCCGCACTCATCGAGAGTCATGCTCCCATGGGTATGGCAATAATGAGCCTTGAGCGTATCCACCACGTAATTCCTTGCCCTCGGAACCAGAACCTTCTTCCTGCCGAGGTACCCGGCAATATCCTCATATGTTACGGCACCCTTGTGCCTGTTGCCGAACAGGCGTCTGTAATGAACAAGTCCCAGATATGAATCTTCACCGGTGATGCCGGGAAGGTTCTTCCATGCCCAGTAGAGAGCCGTCAGCTCGCTGTACAACGGATTGAGGAAAGAGATATTCTCACCCGTATTATCGGCAGTAAAACCCGCAGGTATCTTCTCATGAAGACTGCTGCCGGCAAATACCGGCAGGTACATATCCCCGTGCGGGACGTCCGCTTCCTTGTGCGAAGCAACGATTATCCTGATGTTGAACTTGCTGCTTTCCATAGACTTATTATATCATCCCAAACTGTGATAAACTGTTCTATATGGATGACTATGTAAGGACAACAGCGCGCAGGCTTCATGCCATGGCATCTGCGGGACTCCTTTATTCGAAGGACAAGTTCGATATTGAGCGGTACAAGGAGATAATAGCTATCGCTGCGGACATGCTTGCCCGTGAGATGCCGGCCGGCGTCATGACCGGAGAGGAAGTGAAGAACCTTTTCGAGATGAATGACGGGTATCCCACGCCCAAGTGCGATCTGAGAATGGCGGTGTTTGACGAAGAGGACCGCATCCTGATGGTGAAGGATTATGACGGCAAATGGACACTTCCCGGAGGATGGTGCGAATATGATCATACATTGAGGGAGAATGCGATCAAGGAAGTCGTCGAAGAGAGCGGCATACACGTTGAACCCGTAAGGCTGGGGGCTGTGCTG
>DFIB01000084.1 GCA_002371375.1 Mageeibacillus sp. UBA3708
CATCAACTGGATACGTGAGCATAAAGACCATTTCAATAAGAACGGCCTCGTGATCGATGCCTGCGGAACGAAGAGATGGATCTGCCGTGAGGCATTTGAGGTTGCTCATGAAGCCGGATTTGAATTTGTCGGATGTCATCCCATGGCAGGTACAAAGTTCTCCGGCATGGGACATGCCAGAGCCAATATGTACAAGGGAGCCCCGATGGTCCTCTGTCCGGACAGGTTCGATGATATGGATCTGATAGACAGAGTAAAGACGCTGCTTGCACCCTGTCAGTTCGGGTCTTTCTGTCTGGCGCACCCCGATCAGCATGACAGGATAATCGCCTTTACGTCTCAGATGGCTCATCTGGTATCGAATGCATATATCAAGAGTCCGAGCGCTCTCGTTCACAGAGGATTCTCTGCAGGAAGCTATAAGGATATGACACGAGTTGCCTGGCTTAATCCCGAGATGTGGACACAGCTCTTCCTTGAGAACAAGGACAATCTGATCTTCGAAGTGGATTACCTGATCGAAGAATTAAAAAAGTACAGAGATGCCATGGAGAATGACGACCATGAGACATTGAAGAAGCTCCTTACTGAGGGCAAGGAACGTAAAGAGGAGGTCGACGGAAAATGAAAGGCATCTTTGTCGGTACCAAGCCGTCTTACAAGGTCATAATCGGACGAGGCGCACTGACACAGGTCGGAAGTCTCATCAAGAGCGTGACGGATGACATACAGAAGGTACTGGTAGTTACCGATTCCAATATTGCGCCGCTCTACCTGGACAAGCTCAGGAAGAGCCTTGAGATCGCCAAGATAGAAGTGTACGAGTATGTTTTCGATGCTGGAGAACGTTCCAAGAATATCGATTCCATAACCGGCATGTGGGGCGTCATGGCAGAGAACGGATTTACGAGGACGGATGCAGTAGTTACACTCGGCGGCGGTGTCGCCTGTGATATGGGAGGATTTGCCGCTGCGACTTTCCTTCGCGGCATCAGAGTATTCTAGGTACCGACTTCTCTCCTGGCCATGGTAGACGCAGCAGTAGGCGGTAAGACCGGAATCGACCTCAAGGAAGGAAAGAATCTGGCGGGTGCATTCTGGCAGCCGTCGATGGTAATAGAAGACACGGATTGTCTTGACACACTTCCTGATGAGCTCTTTACCGAAGGCATGGCTGAAGTGTTGAAGCACGCCTTCATCATGGATACGGAACTGTTTACCGTCCTGAAGGAAAAGGCTGATAACGGGCATGCCCGAAGCATCAGGGAAGATCCCGAATTCATCGAGAAGATGGTAGCCATGAACGTGGCGGATAAGGTCTCCGTAATAACTGAAGATACCATTGATAACGGCAGACGTCAGACGCTCAATTACGGTCACACGATCGGGCATGTTATCGAACGTGACAGTGACTTTAAGCTTGCTCACGGAGTGTGCGTTGCCAAGGGCATGGGCATCATTATAGATGCAAGTGTAGCCGCAGGCAGATTATCCGCTTCAGAGGCAGAGACAATGAAAGGGCTTATAGCTGCATACGGGCTTCCGACAGAGGATGATATAACGCCTGAACAGGCCGTAGCGGGAGCCATGAACGATAAGAAAAAGCGTGGAGACATGATATCCGTGATCGTTGTTGATAAGATAGGCAGTTCAGAGATCGTAAAGATGACTCCGGACGAGTTCCTCGGATTTCTTAAGGCAGGATGTGAACGATGATAGTATCCTGTGCCGACCGTAAGCTCGATATGGTGATAAAAGCACCGCCTTCCAAGTCGATCTATCACAGAGAACTGATAGTACGGTTCCTGCTGGGTGATCGGGATCATCTCGAGGCGCTTCCTGACGACAGTGAAGATGTTATCGCCACAAAGGGCTGTCTTCGCGCACTGGCTGTGGCGAAGCCCGGAAAGGATGTGATCCTTCCGTGCAATGAGAGCGGATCCACGCTGCGTTTCATGATACCGGTAGCATCGGCATATCTTCTTCGTGAAGACCGGGATCAGGGATGCCGTATCATAGCCGAGACAAAGGGCAGGCTGTATGACCGTCCCGTTGAAGAACTTGAGGCTGCACTTCTGCCTCACGGGATAAAGATAGATCGTGACGATGATACGAGGTCGATCCGTATCACGGGAACCATGACATCGGGCGAATACGTTATCGACGGGAGCGTCTCGTCGCAGTACATATCGGGACTTCTTATGGCACTCCCGTTGATGCTTCATAACAGCAGTGTCAGGGTCACGGGACAGATGAAGTCCATCCATTATATCGACCTTACCAGAGATGTATTGACAAAATACGGATGCGATATCCCACTCGAGGATGGGGTGTTCACGATCACATCCCGCGGATATGACAAGGAGCTCACTTCGGGATTCGAGGTTGAAGGTGACTGGAGCAACGGAGCATTCCTGCTCTGCATGTCCCGATGGTCCGATATAACGGTCGAAGGACTTGACCCGGCTTCGCGCCAGGGGGACAGAGCGATAGTCGATTTCCTGAACTACGCCGATGATGCGAATAACAGGACATCAGGCGTGTGGGATTGTACGGACACTCCGGATATAGCTCCCTATATGGCGGTAGTATCCGCGTTTCTTTTCGATAAAATGACACTTACCGGAATAGGCAGGCTCCGTATCAAGGAGTCCGACAGAGTTACTGCCGTCAGGCAGCAGCTCGACGCCATCGGAGTCAAGACGTCTGAGGATGAGGACACGCTTACAGTTTACGGTTATGACGCTGCTGACGATAATGACCGACCGATAAGACTCTCGTCTTATCATGATCACAGGATGGCAATGTGCGCCATATTGATAGCAGTGATCCTCAAGGAAGAAGTTGATATCGACGACGTCGATTGCCTGAACAAGTCTTTCCCGCAGCTGCGGAGCATCATCGAAAAGGAGATGAAGCCATGAGCATGAAAAGCATATACAGGGGCGATGTTTTATCACTCGAGATATACGGCGAGTCTCACAGTCCCACGATCGGTGTATTGATCGGAGGCCTGCCGGAAGGCGTAGTCCCTGATCCGGAGTTCACTGCGGCACTGATGAAGAGGCGCGCTCCCGGTCAGAATGCATGGTCTACACCCCGTAAGGAGAAGGATGAGGTTATCTTCGAGGAAAATGATGACGGACGCCTTCACGGATATATCATCAACTCGAATACCAAGCCCAAGGATTATGCTTCGATAATGAATAAGCCCAGGCCTTCCCATGCGGATTATACTGCAAGGATCAAGTACGGTGATGAGGCTTCAAGGAGCGGCGGAGGCATCTTCTCCGGCAGGATGACGGCACCTCTGTGCATAGCCGG
>DFIB01000165.1 GCA_002371375.1 Mageeibacillus sp. UBA3708
GTGAGCTGTCTTGCTCTCTGGCTTACCAGGATTGCCGCCTCAAAAGGACAGTTTGCCTGCTGCTTGATCTTCTCGATTGAAGGTTCTACTAACATTTTATTACCTCTTTCCTTTAATAATTATCTCTTTTTATTCTCGATCAGCTCTATGACCTCATTAACTGCGTCTTCGAGCTTGTCATTGATCACTATGTTATCAAAACGGTCCTTGCTCTTCATCTCGCCTCTTGCCTGGGCAAGTCTCTGCCGGATCTTCTCCTCAGTCTCCGTTCCCCTGTTCCTCAGTCTCTCTTCAAGTACCTCAAGTGACGGCGGCATAAGGAATATCGTCAGCGCATTATCTCCGAAATGATCCTTAAGAGCTATGCTTCCCTTTACCGTGAGATCGACCAGACAGTCGGTCCCGGATTCGCACAGGTTCTCGATGTGCGCTCTCGGAGTTCCGTAGTAATTGCCGACATATGTGTCGTATTCCAGGATCTCTCCGGACTCGATCATCGCTTCGAACTGTTCCTTGGTGCGGAAATAATATTCCACTCCGTCCTGTTCTTCTCCTCTGGGTGCTCTCGTTGTTACGGAGATAGAGCTTCCCATCTCAGGGAAACGCTCTGCGACCTTCCCGAGAACCGTGCCCTTGCCTGCACCCGAAGGACCTGATATGCAAACGATCAATCCTTTATTGTTATTCACCCGAGCTTCTCCTTTATCTCTTCAACGGTCATCGAGCTCAACACCACATGATCGCTGTCAGTTACCATTACGGCCTTGCACTTCTTGCCTGCGCAGCAGTCTATGCACATAGCACGATCCTTGGCATCCTGTATCATTCTTCTTGCAGGAGATGAATCCGCTGATACAACACACAAGATTCTTCCCTCCGCTATGAGATTCCCGAAACCGATGTCAATAAATCCCACTTTATCTCTTCTCCTCACGCCAGATTCTGAACCTGCTCTCTCATCTCTTCGACGAGATTCTTCATCTTGAGAACTCTGTTCGTTATCTCGATGTCATTGGCCTTGGAACCGGTCGTATTGATCTCCCTGTTGATCTCCTGGATCAGGAAATCCATCTTCTTGCCGATCGATCCGTCAGAAGCCAGGATCTTCCTTGCCTGAGCGAAATGGCTGATCAGCCTCTTCATCTCCTCATCGATGCAGCACTTGTCGGCAAATACCGCCACTTCGGCGGCAAGCCTCGATTCATCGTAGAACTCTCTCTTCTCATCAGCAAGGATCACATCGATCCTGTCGGATAAGCGCTGCCTGTAATCAGCGACAACATTAGGTGAATACTCCGCAACTTCATCTCTGAGCTTCTCAAGTTCGCCGACCTTGCCGGTGATGTCATCTGCAAGGCTCTTACCCTCTGCCTTCCTCATCTCGATCATTCCGGAAAGAGCTTCATCAACAGCGCAGGCAAGCTCGGAATAGAGCTTGTCCTCGTCAACACTTACTTGTCTTAGAGTGATTATATCCTGATATGCGGCAAGCCTTGATGAAGCCAGGTCATCCTCCCTGCCCGTGACAACGGAGATCCTTCTGACTGCTTCGGAATATGCCTTGGCAAGACCTTCATTGATAATCACTTCGGATCCTTCGGCATCATTGTCCTCAAAATTGATGAACATGTCGATCTTGCCGCGGAGAAGTGCGTCAGACACAGTCTTCCTTATCTTCGCATCGGCAAAATTAAATAATCTGGGCAGCCTCAAATTGATATCGCAATATCTGCTGTTAACGGACTTGATCTCAACCGTATATCTTCTTGACTCAAAGATCTTCTCACTGCGGCCGTAGCCCGTCATGCTTAATGCCATATAGCCTCCAGACAAAATAGTTCTTACAGATGGAAAAAGCCTGCTCGCAGGGACTTATTCCCTACGAAGAGGCTTATCGCGATATATTATAATATATGTGCATCAAAAACTCAACAGTTTGAGAGGAACAAAGCCGAGATAATCTCCCGATGTGCAGTAATAGCGGCATCCTTCAAATTCAATTTGCTCAAAGACCTTGCGGTGCGCGAGTCCGTGAAGGTGTCCGTACACGCAGATATCGGCTCCTCCCTCCCTGATTATCTCCGTGAGATCCGTCGGATGATCGAACTTCGTTATCGGAGGATAATGGAGCATTATTATCCTGGTTCTGCTGCGTCCGGGATCATATTTATCCATCTCTGCAAAGCAAAGCCTGAGTCTGGCAAGTTCACGGTCATAGATTTTCTTGTCCTGCTGTCCGAATTCGGAATCTCCCGGGAGCATCCATCCTCTCGTACCCGAGATAAGCGCTCCCTCCGCTTCAATGACATTAGTTCTGACAATCTCGATCCCGCTGTATGATCTGCCGGCGAAGAATGCATCCATCTTGCTTATGGTCGTCCACCAGTAATCGTGATTGCCCCGTGACAGGAGTTTCCTTCCCGGGAGTGATGACAGAAATTCGAAGTCCTCCTCAGCCTCGGTTATCTTCGTTGCCCATGATATGTCACCCGATATAAGAACCGTATCTTCAGCCGTGACAGTACTCATCCACCCGTTCCTGATGCGGTCTATATAACCGTCCCACTTAGAGCCGAATACATCCATGCTCTTCTCCGGATTGCTCAAAGACAAATGAAGATCCGATAATGCAAAGACAGCCATCTATCCCTCCCTGTCGAAATAAGCTCTTATCGCCGCGGCATCCCCGGCAGTTATTCCCTTCACACCGGCAAGCTCCTCCTCCGGCGCTTGCTCGATATTCCTGATTGTACCAAAATGTGCGAGCAATATCCTGCGTTTTGCAGGACCGATCCCGGGGATATTCTCGAGCCTGTATCTGAGATTGCGCTTGCCCGAGAGCTTGCGCTGATATGTTATGGCGAACCTGTGAACCTCATTCTGAACAGCCGTGAGGAATCTGAGAAGAGCCATCTCCTCGTCAGTCAGGTCCTTACGTTCCAGTGACAGTTCGCGTCCGTCTTCAAATACGATTCCCGCCGTCTTGTGCCTGTCGTTCTTGACCATTCCTGCGAGCAGGATATTCTCTGTCCCCGGGATATTTCTTACGATTCCGGCGATCGCAGACAGCTGTCCTTTGCCACCGTCCGCCAGGATAAGATCCGGCATCGCGAATCCGTCCTTCTCATTATGTGCGAACCTCCGCGACAGCGTCTCCCTCATGGATTCGAAGTCATCCTGGGATACGACTCTCTTCATCTTGAACAGCCTGTATGCCTGCTTATCGGGACGCCCGTCCCTGAACACTACCATGCCGGAGCAGATATCGTCATTTCCGAGATTGGAGATATCGAATGATTCCACTCTTGAGATCGTCCCTTCCGGGGCGTTCATCAGCTTCTCGAGATACCTTAACGGTGCCTGCGGATCGGCACCTGCACCGCCTCCCCTCAGGATCCTTCTGACCATCATCTCGCGAGCATTGTTCACCGCCAGCTTTAGCAGATCGTTAAGCTCTCCGCGCTGAGGCACGTGAAGGGCAACCTTATGACCTCCGACGCCGGAGATATATTCCGATATGCTTGCCCTTTCCTCTTCGTCGAGGACGCCTGAAGGTATCACGACCGTCGGCGGGATCTTGGGCGCATTCTCATAATACTGCATGAGGAATCCCTTAAGGATCTCCGCCTGGTCATCCTCTCCTCCCGTCACGAAATAAGTCGATGATCCCACGACCCTGCCGTCTCTTACTTCAAGCTTGCGGACACAGGTCTCGCCGGCATCCTGCCATATACCGACCGCGTCGACATCGCGCCTGATCTCCATAAATACATGCTGGTTCTTTCTGATATTCGCAAGTGACGCCAGCCGGTCCCTGAACACCGATGCCTTCTCAAATTCCAGAGCTTCGGAGGCCTTCTCCATCTCAATCCGCATCGTCCTCTCGATGCCGTCGTAATTGCCCTCGAAGAACAACACGATCTGCGAGATCATCTTCCTATAATCGGATGCGGAGATCTCGCCGGAGCAGGGCGCCATGCATTTCCCGATGTGGTAGTTAAGGCACGGTCTCTCCTTGCCGATATCCCGCGGGAAAACCTTTTTGCAGCGTTTGAGAGGAAACATATAATCGATAGTCTTCATGACCTCATAAAGGTCGGAATTCATGTACGGTCCATAGTACAGAGCACCCGCCCTGCGCATCTTCTCATCCACCCTGAAAGACTTTATAACTCTGGGATACTCTTCATTGAGCGTCACGCAGATATAGGGATACCCCTTATCGTCACGAAGCAGGATGTTGTACTTGGGCTGATATCTCTTGATGAGGTTCGCCTCAAGAAGAAGAGCCTCGGCCTCAGACCCTACAACAGTGTATTCAAAATCCGCAACGTGCGATACCATCGCCCTGACTTTTGGGTAAGGTATCACCTTGGATGCAAAATAGCTCTTCAGTCTGTTGCGGAGTTTTTTTGCCTTGCCCACATAAATAATACATCCCGAAGAGTCCTTCATGAGGTACACCCCGGGATCCTGTGGAACCGTATCTAATCTCGCGTCGAAAGTTTTGTCTGTCATACCTGAGGATTTCTCAGGAAATCAGCGAGGCAGTCAACGGCAGCCTGTGCATCGTCACCCTCAGCGGTGATCTCGATCTCAGCTCCGTTCTCTATACCCAAAGACATCACACCGAGTAAGCTCTTGGAATTTGCACGCCTTCCGCCTCTTACAAAATAAATCGTGCTCCTGAAAGAAGAAGCCTTCTGAATAAGAGTAGCAACCGCCTTCATGGCAAGCGTATCTTCACAGTTAAAAACCACTTTCTCCTCGGCCATGTGACCCTCCGTAATACACAATGATGATAGTATCAAACCGTGTTAAGTATATTTTTGTAAAAGGGTTAAGTCAATAATAGAAAAGGCGTGTTTTCCTTTTTCGGCTTTATTGCTTAAATATCAAATTTCTTGTCCTTTTGTTTTGTTCAAATTCACCACGCCGTCAACAGAGCGCGTTCCTCCGATGTCTTTTGCATTAACATCGCACTGATACGGGAATACATTGCCATCCACGCAGAGAAGAAGCATGCGGTGATATTCATCCTCGGGTGGCTGCTATGCATCGCACCTGTATTGATCCCCGCCCTGTTCCCGGATCTGTAATTCTTTGCTCATCAGAAGAGCATCCCTTCCTTCCCCGTAGTATCCATTCCTGACGCCGTATTCGGCAAAACCGCAGCTGCGGTACAGTGATAAAGCGCGTTGATTTGTGCTCTCGACTTCAAGGAATACCTTCCTGATCCCACGCCCGGCCAGTATGTTCTCAAGTTCCTCAAGAAGCAGCCGCCCGTACCCTCTGCCCCTGCATTCCGGAGCTACAACTATATTGCCTATCTCGGCCTCATCTATGACGCCGGAGACGCTGACATATCCTGCACCTTCTGCCACCAGAGCAAACTTGAATACACGGTCACCGCCTGCGGGATCGTACCTGAGCAGGTCAAGGACTGCCTCCTCTGACCACGGAAGAGCAAGATTATCACGCTCAAGTCCCGTTATGAACTCAAGGTCATCCGGCGTCCCGTAACGGACTGCGGGATTCACTTCTTAAACCTCTCTGCCTGTGATACGGCGCAGTATGTCGCTGTCACCGATGCTCCGTCAACAGGCTTTGGATCGATAAGCGCCGCAGCGGCTATACCCTGCGGAAGTATCACCGCACCCTGTGCATATTCGGCTCTTATCCCGGCCTCGTCGAACGCCGCACGCATCGTCTCCGACCCGTTGCCCATGACTATTATCCTGGGCTTTTTGGTCCCCAGCATATTCTTGAACTGTACTGCCAATTCCGTGGCATCATAAGCATTCTCTTCTATGACCGTGGCATGAGTCTTCCCGTTCATGATCCTGGCAAAGACCCTGTTGTTGCGCGCGTCAAAGCAGGGAACAAAATACGTTATCCTGTCTGTATCCTCACAGATCTCGCACGACATCGCCAGTGCAAGAGTCGACGACACAGGTATTACTCCCTTACCTGATGCAAGCGCCATACCTTTGACGGCTGACAGTCCTATCCTGATGCCTGTAAATGACCCTGGGCCCGTCGTGACCGCGAAGCAGTCGATCGAATCAAATCCTATCCCCGCCTCATGCATGATCCTGTCAACAAGAGGCATAAATGTCTCAGAATGGGTCTTCTGTTCCATGGACAATTCATAGGCAAGCGGCTTCATATCATCGTAGACGCCGGCACAGCAAGTGGAATTCGACGTATCACATGCAAGTATTCTCAAAGCTCTGCCTCCTTTATCAGTTCATTAAGCCCGGCAAACCTGTCTCCTGCAGGTGTAAGGATCTCAAATGACCGTTCGTCTCCCGAGCCGGTTATCTTTATCCTGACAGCCTTATCCGGTATAAGATCATCGATAACGCTGCTCCACTCGATGACGCATACCCCGCCTCTGTAGAAATACTCGTCAAGTCCCGACATGAGGAACTCCTCACTGTCTCCTATGCGGTATGTATCGAAATGGAATACCGGCAGTCTTCCGGTCTCGTACTCGTTAACTATCGTAAAGGTCGGCGATAATACAGGATCATCCGCCCCCATTCCGCGCACAAGCCCTCTGGTGAAGCATGTCTTGCCTGCTCCGAGATCGCCGTCAAGTGTGATGATGTCACCGGGGATCAGAAGCCCTGCAAAGAGTGATGCAAACTTTTCGGTCTGCCCGGGTGATGATGTGCGGAAATCAAAGCTCACGTTATGACTTTTCCTTGAAGTATTTGTTCTCAAAATTGAACACGGTCAGAGGCCTGCTGAAGAAGTACCCCTGGAATATATCCGCACCCATGTCACGTATCATGTTGACCTGGTTCTCATTCTCAACACCCTCTACCACGACCTTTTTCTTCATCGAGTGGACAAGGGTGGTAATGGCGGAGATGAACGACTGGTTAAATGTATCAGTCTCCACGTCGTCAACGAATGTCTTGTCGATCTTGATCTCATCCACGGGAAGCTCCTTCAGATAGTTGAAGGACGAATAACCCGTGCCGAAGTCATCCAGAGCTACCCTGACATTCTCACTTCTGAGCTTGATCAGGTTACGCTTGCTCATGGCAAGGTTCTTCATGAGGGATGTCTCCGTGATCTCCACGAGGATATTGGCCGCCGGCAGTTCATACTTGGCCAGCTTCCTGAGCACCTTATCCGCGAAATCACGCTTGACCAGATCGTCTGCCGTTACATTGATATGGACATAGAATGACGCGGGAGCACCGTTATTGATCCAAGTTGAGCACTGTGCTATCGCCTGCTCGAGTATCCACGTTCCTACTATCTCCATCTGGTCGGTGGATTCAAGAGCGCCGACAACCTTCTCCGGGTTAACGATCTCACCTGTATCCGATACCCACCTGAGGAGCGCCTCCGCACCGTCGAGCTTGCCTGTCTTGGCATCGATCAGCGGCTGGTAATGGAGCTGGAAGCTCTCCATGTTATTACGTATCGACTGAAGTATCTGATGCTCAAAATCAAGCCTCTCCTTCAGCTCCCTCTTGTCCGTTGGTGAATAGATGGCATACTTTATTGTCTTGTCCTTCTTGACCTTGTGAAGAGCGATCTCGGCATTCACGAGAAGCTCATCTATGGTCGATCCGCTGTATGGATATATCGAAGCGGACAGTCCGAGTGTTACAAAGAACGATCCGAATCCCGTATCAATCGGCTCGGCAGTTATATCAAGGAGCATGTCAAGATAATCATTAACGGTCCTTCTCGTGGCATGCGGCCACATGATCACAAATGTATCAACGCCGCTGTGATAGAGCTTTGCCCCTTCAGGAAGATTGGCATTGAGGATCCCGGTAAGGCCTATCAGTATCTCGTTGCCGGCAGATCTTCCGTAACGGTCGTTGAAGCTGTGGAACCCGTTGACGTCACACAGTACGATGGCTGCCGACAGCAGGTCTTTGTTCCTGATCATCTCCTTGGCATCCATAAGGAGCTTAGTCCTCATCGGAAGTCCGGTAAGCTCATTCAGTGAGTCAGTCTTCTCAACTGTCTCACGCATCTCGTTCATAGATGTCATGTCGAACATCGTTCCTGCACAGAAACTGTCATGAGTCCCATCATCTATGTACTTCTTGCCCCTTACGGCGATCCACATGACCTTGTCATTCTGATTCCTGATCCTGACCTCGAAAGCAAATCTGTCAAGATTGCCGTCAAACACCTGATTGATAACGGCAACGAACCTGTCCCTGTCGGATGATATGACCTTGGAAGCTATCAGCTCGACACAGTCATCCATGTACTCAAGCTTGGCCTCCTCGAACAGCTCGCGGATATTCTCGGAGAACTTCAGTATCTTCCTCTTGATATCATACTGGAATGTTATGGCTTCCGTTCCCTCAATGACATTGCGGCGGAACTGCTCTCTCCTGATAAAATCAGTTATCTCGGTAAATGATCCCGACAGGAATCTCTTGTCTCTCTTCCTTGTCTCCGGCGTGTCCTGATCGTCCGGTGCCACAGAAGCATCGGTATCCGACAGACCGTTACACTTGAGATATATCTTGCCTCTCACAGGCGATAAAACCGTGATTACTGTATCATTGGGGGGTATGTGTTCATGGACGAACCTCTCGAACAACTCCTTGAGCTTGGCATATTCCTCCGGCTCCATATATTCGGATATATGATCCGTGAAATGATCCATCTTCCATGACGGGAAGGCAAAATCCTTCACAAACTTGTCATTAACATATAAGACATCTTCAGCGAAATCCATCATGAAGAAATACTCATTGAGTGAACCCGTGAACAGCTGTCTTGCACATCTCTCCATCTTGCTTGCCGGCTTCTCCGTGATCATGCCCACAACATATTTGTTGCCATCGGAAACAGCAATTCTCATCAGGGCGGTCACTCTCTCGGTATCATAAGAGGACAGATTAAGGTCAAAATCGAACTCCACCGATTCGGTAACACCTATCACAAGATCCTTGAAGGCTATGTCGAACCTTGATCTGACAGCCTGTCTGTCAGAGTCGGTCACATACTGAAGGAAAGACTCGAGGAGCACGCCTTCAGACACCTGACGTCCCATGATCTTCTTCATTCCGTCAGTAAAATAAAGGTGTTCTTCCTTGGGATTATATACAAAACCGCACAGCATAAAAGGAGATAGAAGCGGCATGAATTCATTCATGCATGTGCCACCGTAAATCTCGAGCATCTCATCTCTGCTCGTAAATAGATCCAGACCTTGCTCCGCCATGCCAAACAAACTCCCTGTGAGATGATAATATATATTCTAACAGATTAATCCCGCGATTTTAAGTGGCTTTTAGCTATGCGGTTATACAGTTCTTTGCGGTTAAGACCCGTCATTTCGGCTATTTTTGATGAAGCCTCTTTGGTCGACAAACCGCTTTCTATAAGGCCTTTTGCCATTTTGTCGATATCTTCTTCGCTCAACTCGGCGGCGCCTTCTCCTTCTGTTACAGGTTCAAGACAAATTACGAATTCACCCTTCGGAGGAGTGTTCCTGAAGTACTCTTCCGCCTCTTCTACGGTAAATCTCAGGACCTGCTCATATTTCTTTGTCAGTTCCCGGCAGAATGCAGCTCTGCAGCCTCCGAATCCTGTCCTGATCAACTCTTCTATCAGCTTATTCAGCCTGTGAGGCGCTTCATATATTATGATCGTCTCCCTTATCTTCTTCAGCGCTTCAAGTCTCTTTTTTCTCGGCCCGTTCTCCGAAGGCAGGAACCCCTCGAAATGATAATGCCTCGTATCAAGGCCGCTTAATACAAGCGCCGTAATACAGGCAACGGGACCCGGAACGACCGACACATCGATCCCTTCCTCTATGCAGAGCTTAACAAGATCTTCGCCCGGATCGCTTATCGACGGCATACCGGCATCCGACACAAGGCAGACAGTCTGACCTTCCTTCATCTTCCCGATAAGAACAGGTCCTCTGGCAGCCTTGTTATGCTCATGATATGAGAAGAGTCTTCCCGTTATCCCCAGAGACTGGAGAAGGAGCCCCGTGCGTCTGGTGTCTTCACAGGCAATTATATCCGCGCTGCTTAATATTTCGACAGCGCGTGGAGAGATATCTCCGAGATTTCCTATCGGTGTTCCTACGAGATAAAGCAATCCTTGTGTTCTCCTTCGTATATTTCCGTTATCCTCAGCGTCTGCTTAACAGACCCCTCATGTTCCTCATTGAGTATCAAAGGCGGCAGTACCGTAAGCTGTGATGATGCACCGCCCACTTTGCCGGCGATCAGGAAAGATGATGCATTGCGGTCCGCCAGCGGATGTATGGTCATTAGCTTTACAGGACTTATGTTGTATGACGTCATAAGATTTATTACCTCGGCCAGCCTGCCCGCCTTCATTACCATGACTATATGACCTGAAGAAGGAATGACTCTTGCTTTGGCAGCTTTGATAAAATCCCCGGCATTCCCGTTCTTCTCGAAGCGCCCCGCCAGTCTCTCTTCAGATGATAAAGACGCGTCAGTCTTGTTGCCTTTGCTCTCGCTGAAGAAAGGGGGATTTGTAAAGACTACGTCGTACTGCTTCATCCTGACTTCGTCAGGCATCTTTCTGATATCGCAGTTGAAGGCTCTCACCCTGTCCGCGATATTATTTGCTTCTATATTCTTCCTGAGGACCCCGCACGAAGACTCCATTATCTCACAGCAGTCTATCTCGCTGTCAGGCAGGCGTGCCGCGACGCACATTGACGCCCCTCCGCATCCGGAGCCCAGCTCAAGGAATGACGTCTTGCGGTATGTTCCGTCCTTGGAACGCCTGGCAAATGAAGCCGCAAACCAGGCCAGAAGGACGCTGTCCGTTCCGAATCTGAAGCCGTTCTTCTGCTGGTAGAGCACAAAATCATGTCTCCCTATATGATCGAGCGTCAGTCCTTCACGGTCCATATTCACTGCTCTTTGCCGCTGTGATCGACAAAGTCGTTCTGACGCATTGCCTTGGGTCTGCCGTCGTCTCCCTGTCTGGAGGGGCAGTTGTCACACTTACCGCCGTTCCCTACATCGGGATTAAGGGGTGCTATGTCGTCCCACTTGAACTTCTCGATGGCAGTAGTCTCATCGTTGGAGAACTTGACCGATACGATATCCGATATCAGTTCCACATCGGATACGATGCCGACACCCATGGGAGTCCTTACCCTCTTGCCTGCTTTGGGAAGGCGCTTCATAGACTCCTCGTATGCTTCCTTCTCGTACTGCAGGCAGCACATAAGACGGCCGCAGGCGCCGTTGAGCTTGCCGGGATTGAGAGCCAGTCCCTGGTCTCTTGCCATCCTGAGAGTAACGGGGGCAAAGTGATTAAGGAAAGTGCAGCAGCACATCTCGCGGCCGCATATTCCGATTCCGCCAACGAGCTTTGCTTCGTCTCTTGAACCGATCTGTCGTAACTCTATCCTTACCCTGAAGGCGGCAGCCAAAGCCTTGACCAATTCCCTGAAGTCCACCCTGTTGTCAGCCGTAAAGTAGAAGACCACCTTCTTGCCGTCAAAGGCAAATACCGTGTCACAAAGATTCATCTCAAGTCCCAGTTCATCAATGAATTCCTGGCACTTTACAAAGGCGTCCGCCTCCTTCACCAGCTTCTCCTCATATATCTTCTCCTCCGCTGCCGAAGCTTTGCGCAGAACCGGTATGAGGGAGTCACCCGCCTTGTCCTCCGGAATAACATATGGCGACTCGATAACGTGAGCCATATCCTCCCCGAGATTTGTATTTACCATGACTTTGTCACCTATCTTAAGGCTCAATCCGTCACATCTGAACCTGTATACCTTGCCGGCTTCTCTGAACCTGCAGTTAACCACCTTTGTCATTTGTTGAACTCCTTATGTATCTTAAGCATCATTACGGCGACAGTACCGTCGTAATTAACATTCACTTTCCTGTCGGACACAAACCCTCCTATATATTCAAGAGCCCTGCCCAATTCCTTCTGTGTAATCCCGCTGTTGACCACGACAAAGCGTTCCAGCCTGGCGCGGTCTCCTTCAAATCTTATCGACTCACAATCTATATCCGAGACAAG
>DFIB01000240.1 GCA_002371375.1 Mageeibacillus sp. UBA3708
CAAGTCGCTTTAAGGTTCGTCGGCAACTACGCCCCTCGGGACTTTCACCCGAGGTTCGGGACATGCCCGTCATACCACAGAACCGCCCCGCTTGAGAGATCAGACGGGGCGGTTTTGGGCTTGGGGCTTAGGCATATACGAGCGGTCGATCAGCTTTCCGAAATTGTCAAGAGGGATTATTGAATACATGTTTCTTTAATGCCTTTTAGGTTATAATTACGGTATTATCTGTCAAAGGACGGCCGACATGACCAAACGCAATTTTCTGACGATCGCTATCTGCTTTCTGTATTTGGGCTCTGCATACATGTCCCAGTTCTACAGGCTCATGGATTACTGTGACGGGGACCGGGTGGATCTTATTACGTCATTTGGCAATTACATGTTCCAGGCTGCGGGCATCGTTCTGTTCATGAGCCTTTTTAAGTTCAAAGCGGAGATCGCAGGAAGCAGGGTCTTCTTTGCAGTGGTACTCGCCTTCGGAACAGTATTCATGGCATTGTCCCAGCTGTCGGATTCAGCCGTTGTGATCATATGGTCAGGATATGTTTTCAATGTGCACACGGGCGTGGTGTTCGGTTATTATCTGACCCAGTTCGCCTGCTTCATGCACGCGGGTCTGGCTTCTGTCATGTACGGAACCGCTTACGCTGCAGGCAGCATCGGGACATATGTTATGTCACTAATCGGTGACGGTGATTTTCTCAAGTCCGGGATCATAACAGTCATCTATGCATTGCTTGCAGCCGCCGCTGCAGTCATCACTCTCACGGGCAGTCCCATATCCCGGTCTGAACCTGCCGGGAACAGAAAGGCGGTCACCGGACCCCTCATCCAGCTCTCTGTCATCGTAATCATCATGACCGTCATCAGCGTCATAGGCAGCGGCCTGTATTTCTCGCTTCCGCAGGCTGAAGACGTCAACTGGAACCTGATCCGCACCTTCTACTCCGCAGGCCTGATTATAACCGGAATAGTCATGGACAAGGACCGCCGCATCGGCGAGATATTGACGACCGTAAGCCTGATATACCCTCTCATTGCCACGGCTCTGATCGGAGAAGGCGTCACCGGTACCGTCACAATGGGTCTTGGATACTTTTTCAGGGGATGTCTTACCATTTACTATGTTATTATGTTCGCCGACATCGGCAAACGCACCGGCCGGTACTTTATTGCGCCTCTCGGGCTGTGCCTGTCACGCGTCACCGAATCACTGATTACATTGATACTAATGAGCTTTAAGTTCACAAACCTCGTGCAGATAGTAACTACGGCGCTCTTTTTTGTGCCTCTGATCATTCTCGTGATCATCAGGCAGACGCTCAGTCATCAGACTGTACCTGATGCGCAGACACAGGTTCCCGCCGCTGTCATCGACGTCAAGCAAAGGCTCGCCCTTTTCTCGCATAAATATAACTTGACGGCGCGCGAAGCGGAGATACTGGAGCTGATGCACGACAACATGACCGACGACGAGATATCAGCCAGGATAGGCATATCCCGCAATACCGTCAGATTTCACGTATCGAACATCCTCAAGAAAACGAATTCCGCATCCCGTGTCGAAGCCTCGCGTGCAGTCGATCTATATATACCGGGAGGCATGAATCCGTTCCAATAAAAAGAGTGCCTCACCCGATGTGAGACACCCCTCTTCAAGCCTTGTACTGTCAGGTAATTTTGACGCCAACATCGGAACCGTTGGGATTCACACAGACTCCGTTCTCATCAAATGAATACCATTTACCGTCTATCAGCACCGTCGAGTCGGTAATGCAGCAGCCGTAATCATCAGGATCAAGATAATACCACTTGCCGCCGATTTGCTTCCAGCCCTTTACGCTCCTGCCGTCTTTGCCCTGATAGTACCAGTCTCCATAATCTTCCACCCATTTATTGGTAACCATAGCACCGCTTTTATTAAAGTAATAATATTCTTCAGAATCATCAGGGTACTCAAGCCAATAATCAGAATACATTGCTCCGGACTTGCCGAAATAATACCACGTCTTGCCGATCTGCTTCCAACCTGTAACGGCAGCACCGTTCTTATCAGTATAATACCAATCACCTCCGCTGCTCTTGATCCAGCTGTTTGTCTTTATGGTACCGTCTTTGTTGAAGAAATATAACTTATCCTTAATATCCATTCCGTCAGGCACCAAATCAGAGTTGACCATTATACCGCCCATATCAACGAAATAATACCACTTGCCGCCAATCTGCTTCCAGCCTATGGTAGTTGTTCCGTTTTTCTTAATGTAAAACCAAAACTTGGTAACAGGAAGGTCTATTGTTACTTTCACACTATACCATCCCGGTGTCGTTACCATGGCTCCGCTTGCGTCAACTATATAAAAGCGTTTAAATTCCTCATCGGGAATGATTGATGACGCCGCCATCTCACCGTTGGTGTAGAAGTAATACCACTTGCTGCCGATCTTATACCACTGATCCTTGATCATCTCGCCGTCCACATAATAATTCCATTTGCCGGCATCTGTCTTATGCCACCCGTCACTAACTACCGCAAAAACAGATGCAGGTATGATGCTCAGCATCATGATAACAGTGAGTATCAGGGCTGATAGTCTCTTGGTGTGTGTCATACGATAACCTCCTAATGATTAATATAGGTGCATATTCTGCACTTTGAGTATAGCAGATTGACCGGCAAGACGTTTGACAACACTTTTCAAGTAAATTTGTTAAATTGCATAACAGGACCGCAGCTTCAAGGTCTGCTGCGGATTCGGCTAACAGCAAAAAGGATGCCCCAAGTAAACGGGACATCCTCATTAGATCTGATACAAATCAAAAAATTATTCGATTATGCAAACTGGTTCCGTCTGAGTATCACAGTTGCTTGTTACGATAACATCCTCATCCTCAAATCTGATTATCTCGATCTCAGATGCAACGTATTCTTCTCTCATAGTCATTCTCCCATATAATCATCAGCTTCGGTGCTGTATGTATAAAGTGATCTTACGACGTCGCAAAGCTCAACCTTGTCAGGATCTGAGCCAAACTTGTCAAGCACGACATACACATAAGACATCGGACCTGATGTTACACTGTAGTCACTAACTGTTATGGTATAATCTATATCAAGATTATTTGCAAATCGAGTAGGGGGATTATAATCCCCCTCTCACACCACCGTAC
>DFIB01000160.1 GCA_002371375.1 Mageeibacillus sp. UBA3708
TGCCGATAGAAGCGCCGATATATATATCGCGACGCCCGAATCCGAGATATTTCTCTTGTTATCCAGGAAGCACGGTATGGAGTATTCATCAAAGGCACGCTCGAGTGCGGATCCGAGGCTTTCCCTGTCATTACAGATAACGGCTATGTCACGGTATCTGTACCCCTTATCGCGCACCAGATGAAGAATGTACGACGCCGCTGACTCAGCTTCGTTATAGTAATTCGCTGCTTCTGTGATAGTAACGCCTTCCGATGCTCCCTCATTCTCCTCTTCCTTAAGCGGATGAGGAACAAGCGCAAAGAGCTCACGCTCGATATGCGAGATCTCCCTGTTCTTCCCTGTGACCAGATATCTTCCATCTGGAAAAGCCGATTTTATTGATTGCAGGCAGCCGATCCTTGCTCCGTTATCAGATGCCGCGTCTCTCAGATTCTCGATCACCTTGCCCGTAAGCCCGAACAGATCCTCATCGCTCGAGTTCACGTCATATGTGAGCACTACGTTGACCTCACTGCATATCCCCATCAGCCTGCCGAGCACCTTGAGCGATTTCGGAGCGAAGCTGTCAAAGCCATACACCCAGATCCTGGCGCCTGCGAGCATCTTCGATTTCTCTGCCTTTTCCAGAAAGAGCTCAATATAGTCCTCTGAATCCGTATATTTTCCTTCTATGCTATGGTCATATGCTCTATATATCCTGATGAGGTCCTTCATCTTCATGGAAAGAGCACTCTCACCCGCAAGTTCACAAGTCATGTGCTCCAGCATCTCAGGTGTCACGTCATACTGCTTGAGCTCGGAAATATAATCGTTCACCATCTCTATAAACGAAGGCTTACGGACATTATCCGAATAGACTGTAAGCTCATCCTTAAGCTCCGCGAGAAGACCCGTTAAAAGCATCTGCCTTCCATATTTATCTATGAAAGTTATGTCGCCCTGTCCAACTTCCTTGAGCACATTATGTCCAAGTCTGGATATGCTACTGACATCGAGCCCGATCAGCGCGTCCTTATCCATTATGCGAAAAGCTTCTCTTTCAGCCTCAAGAGTATACTGATCAGGAACAAGCACTATAACAGGAGAGGCAGCATCAAAGCCCCTCTCCCTGATCGTCTCATATATGAATTTCTCCTTGTCGACAGATTCCCTGCCGTAGTAGATATTCAGCATATATCACCTACATACGTTCCATCATTCTCTTCCGATGACCGCTTGCGCTTAGTCCTCATGTAACGGTACTAAGTTCGCACGTCGTTTCACCTCGTGCTCACTAAGGACCGACATTGCGGATGTCATCTGAACAGAGTGATGAAACATATTAACCTGATATATGCCACATTTAACCGCTGAGGGGTATCCGCAACTCTGGTACTTTGCGAATGTGAGTGGAAACGATACATGAGCTTAGTACCACTGAGTGAGGACTTAGTGAGAACGGCCCCGAATGCGGATAAATACGGCATATATCTGTTATAATTGTTTCAGCTCTTCGTTTATGAAGACGTCTATATCACCATCCATGACGGCCTGGACGTTTCCAGCTTCGGCACCGGTCCTGTGGTCTTTGACCATCGTGTATGGCTGGAATACGTATGAGCGGATCTGTGATCCCCATGTGATCTGCGAGAAGTCGCCCTTGATCTCTTTCAGCGTTTCTTTGTGCTGCTGTTCTTTGAGGTCTGCCAGCCTGGAGATGAGGATCTTCATCGCCATGTCTTTGTTCTGGTGCTGGCTTCGCTCGTTCTGGCACGTAACGACAATGTTAGTCGGCAGATGCGTGATACGGATGGCCGAATCGGTTTTGTTTACGTGCTGGCCGCCGGCGCCGCTGCTTCTGTATGTATCGATACGAAGATCTTCCGGCTTGATCTCGACTTCGTTCTCGTCGTCCATCTCAGGCATCACCTCAAGCGCCGCGAACGATGTCTGGCGCTTTCCGGCAGCGTTAAAAGGAGATATCCTTACAAGCCTGTGAACGCCTTTCTCGTGCTTGAGATAGCCGTATGCGTTCGTTCCCTCGATGAAGAACGTCGCGCTTTTGATACCGGCTTCAGTGTCGTCCTGGACATCTACCACTTCTACCTTATATCCGTGATTCTCTGCCCATCTCGTATACATGCGGAGGAGCATCTCTGTCCAGTCCATTGCATCCACGCCGCCTGCTCCCGCGTGAACTGAGAGCAGGGCGTTCTTGCTGTCGTATTTACCGTTAAGAAGCATCGCTATGCGGAAGCTCTCCAGATCCTTCACGAGCTTATCAAAGCCCTTTATTATGTCATCAGCTTCCTGTTCGGCTTCTTCGGTCTCTCCTTCAGACTCCATCTCTTCGCAAAGCTCTATGAGCTCTTCCAGGTCATCAAAATTACCTGACAGTTCTTCATATGCTTTGATTTTGTCATCCAGCGCTTTCTTCTCCCGAAGCACTTTCTGCGCGGCTTCGGAATCATTCCAGAAATCGTCAGCAAGTGTTTTCTTATTTAGCGCTTGTGACTCTTCCTTAAGCTTCGGTATATCCAGCGATTCACCGACTTCTATGAGGGCCTCCCTTTTTACCGGAAGGTCCTGTTTTACAGGATCTAGTTTAAGCATGTCCCTTCTTTCTGGCCTCCTCCTGGTCCTGTTTCATATGACAGTTTTTGTATTTCTTTCCGCTGCCGCACCAGCACGGATCATTACGCCCGATTTTCGGATGATCACGGCGAACTGTCTCCGGCTTGTCGTCACGGTCAGGAACGTTCATGTTCTTTGATGGTCCGTTTCCGCTCTCTGCTTCCATCTCCTGGATCCCCTCGTCAACGAACTCTGACTTCTTTTCTTCGCCGATCTCGACTACCTGATGACGCTTAGACTCAGTCTGAACCGATACGTTGTAGCAGTATGTCACGGTCTCTTCCGCGATCTCGCTGTTCATCGCGTCGAACATC
>DFIB01000003.1 GCA_002371375.1 Mageeibacillus sp. UBA3708
ACCCATGCTACTCTGAACATGATCTGTCTCTCAGGCTCAACGATCCTCTCGAGGATCTGCTTCTCCTGAATGTCGGGACGAATAGCGAGTACAGGCTCGATTGAAGAAAGGAACTCAAATACAGCCTGATGGAACTCGGGCTCGTTGGGGTTCTTCTTAATAACACCCTGCATAACACTGTTTAAATACGCGTTGCTTACTGTGTAATCCATAATTACCGCCTTTCTGTTCGCTGTTTTGCAAGTTGAAACAGCACATCTTTCATTTTACTGCTAAAAGTCGAAAATCACCAAAGCAGTTTTTTACAGTAAACAATAATAATATAAACCATAATTTATGGCAATAGTTTTTTGAAAAATGAAAGCAGCAAGTCAAAAACTTTCAAAATCAAGGAACTAATGTGATCTTCGTCCCCTCCGTGGGTTCAGCCGGAGCACTGCTCTGCGCCCTGAACGGATCGTTCTTTGTTATTTCCTCAATTGAATCGATTCCAAACACGTGTGAGATCTCACCAAAATCAGTTATATTGATGATCCTGTCAATTGAAATAAACAGGAGCAGAAGCATAATTATAAAGAGCAGACCGCGTCTCAGGAGCATCATCTGTCTCTCGGCCCTGTACTTGGCGTCAACGCTCTCCTTGGTGGTATAGCCCACAAGAACATATACCTTGCGCATATCCTTCCTCGGAGGCCTGTTCTTATATTCATTAACCTTGCGCTTGAAGGCACTCCTGACCCTCCACGGAAGATACTTGAAGAAGCGCACCGTAGCACGCCACGAAGAACCTACAACGCCGAGGAATGTTCTTCTGAACCTGCTCCCGGCATCCGATATATAAGACTGGATATCTCTCTCATTATTCTCCGACATAGCTCAGATTATACCATATTATTCTCCGCTTCTTCATTGTATTTGCTTACAAGTAGTTCTATCGCCAGCTTCCTGTATCTGTAGAATGTTGATTTGCTCATGAACAGACTGCTGCAGACCTCTCTGACCGGCATGTTCCTGACATAGCAGTAATAGATCACCCTCGTGCATACACACGGAAGCGACATTATATAAGTCAGGAGCTTACCTGCCTCATCCTTTCTCCTGATATGCTCGCGGTATTCAGATAAAGTATTAACCATGTACCCGGAATACCCGTCAACAAACCTCTCGTATACCATGAGTCTTTCATTCGAATTATTCGCGAAAGCAGTAGGCGCCGAAGTCCTCACAGGCGCATAATCATGAACGTACATATTTCTGATGATATTGTCACGTTCCTCAAATGATTCATAGTAATAGATGAGATTGCGCTTCGCCTCTTCACTGATCGTGCTGATGTCTCCTGCAAGCGTGCGAAGCTTTGCCGTTAATTCTTTCTCCGTCATAATAAATGCGGAATTCCGAACAAGTGTTTGACAACAAAATAAACAAAGTATACAATAAAAACAAATAAATGTTTGGAGGTGTCATATGTCCAACTCTACATCCAAATCAGCCAAGTCTATTGAACGTGTTTATAATTTTGTCTGCCAATACATTCACGAGAATGCCATTTCCCCTTCTGTTCGGGATATCTGTGCCGGTGCCAACCTCAAATCGACTTCTTCCGTACATTCTTATTTGAAGAAGCTTGACGAGATGGGACGCATTGAATACAGACCGGGTCTCAGAAGAGCCATTATCCTCAAGAACACAGATCCTGACGCCATTCCGGAGACGCCTTCTATCCCAACGACAGATCTCGTCTCGCTTCCCTGCATAGGTAAGATAACGGCAGGTGTACCGATACTGGCACACGAGAATTATTCTGACGAAGAGATCATTGTCAGCAGATCGCTTATCGGTAATGGCGAAGCCTTCATTCTCAAGGTAAAGGGCGACTCAATGATCGACGCCGGTATCCTCGACGGTGACTATCTCATCATCCGTAAGCAGAGCTTCTGTGAGGATCGCGATATTATCGCAGCTCTGATCGAAGACGAGGCAACTGTTAAGCGCTTTGGCAAGCTCAACGGCAAGCCCTATCTCTTCCCTGAGAATGAGGCATATGCTCCCATACCTTTTTACGATGAGAACTGCCGCATTCTCGGCAAGGTTGTCGGACTACACAGATATCATATTTCCTGACCTCCTTCCTGCCCTAACTTTAATAGGTTGAAGGTCATGATTTCAACAAATTTGTATTTTTGGTAGTGATTTTAGGACATTATGTTATAACGCTCAGAATATCGTCAATCAATTTGTAACTTTCAGGCGATATTTTGTAAATATCCGGAATAGTCCTGAACCATGTCAATTGCCTCTTAGCATAATGCCTTGAATTCAATTTGAGATCATATACAGCCTTGTCAAGAGATATTTCTCCGTTGATATATGGCTTGAGTTCTTTATAACCTATCGCCTGGAATGCAGTAGTCTTAAGATCTCCATAAGTACTATAGAGCCACTTAGCTTCCTCTACCAGTCCGAGCCCGATCATAACATCCACTCTTCTGTTGATCCTGTCATACAGCTCATCCCGTTCGATATCAGGCCGGAATAACCTGAACGGATACATCGCCCCGGATACCATCGAATCATTATTCTTCTCGGTGAATGTTCTGCCGGTTGCTTTATATACCGCATACGCTCTGATGACCCTTCTGGTATTGTTCGGGTGTATCTTGGCTGCAGCCTCAGGATCAACTTCAGATAATTCCTTGTATATCTGATCTATTCCCTCTTCATTGAATCTGTCATACAAAACGTTTACGACCTCATCGTCAACCGGCACCTTACCATAGTCAATGCCTTTGATCAAAGCGGATATGTATTGACCTGTCCCACCGCATAACACCGGAAGCTTGCCTTTGCGCAGCACTTCATCTATCGAAGCAAGCGCATCATTGTTGAATTCACTGACCGAATAATTGCAGTCAGGATCTACTATATCGATCATGTGATGTACGACCCTACGCTGATCTTCAGTTGTCGGTTTGGCTGTTCCTATATCAAGACCTCTGTATATCTGCATCGAATCGCAGGATACAAGCTCTCCGCCACAGGCTTCGCAAAGCTTCATGGCCATGTCGCTTTTCCCGCTTGCGGTAGGTCCGCAAATAACGGGAATGTATTTATAACCGCTCAGGTACTCCTCAAGAGATCTCATTATCAGACGATCCTCTTAAAACGTTTTTCCAGATCGGTACGTGATACTTTGAAGAATGTGGGACGTCCGTGGGCACAATGGTACGGATCGTTAAGCCCTTGCATCTGAGACAGCAGTTCCCTGATCTCGACAATATCCAGCTTATCACCTGCTTTGACCGCAGCTTTGCATGCTGTAGTCTGTATCAGATGGTACCACAGATCATTCTTGTCAGGCGTATCATGCTTAAGATCTGACAGTACATCTTCAAACATCTTCGCAGGACTTACCTTTGTATTCATCATCGGAACGGCACGCAGCGCAATCTCTCTGTCATCAAGAACATCGATATCATATCCGTTACTCATGAAATTATCGATATTATCAGCTATAAAAGTATAATCAGAGGATGACACTTTGATTATCTGAGGAACCAGAAGCTTTTGAATGCTCCCGGCTGTCAGAGACGCTTCCTTAGATATCTTCTTACCCATAAACCGCTCATACAATACCCTCTCATGAGCCGCGTGCTGGTCCACAAAAAACACGTTGGAATCCGACTGCATTACAATATAAGTAGCAAACAAAGTGCCGATATAATCAGCATTAATAAGCTCGGTTATTTCAGGATTGCATGAAGGAATATCGACAACATCATTCAAATCCATCCGAACCTGTTCTTTTACGGGTTCTTTGTCGATAGAGACAGGAAGACCGCCCTCCATGGAAGAGACATCCGGCTTATATTCGGACAGAAGCTCCAGGAGCTTATTTGCGGCACTCACATCACCCTGCATATTCTGAACAGGAGCGTGAACAGGCGCAGCAAACGATGATACATTCATCGAATATGATGACGGCCGCACCAGAGTCTTGGACTCGCCGGCAAACCCTTCCGGGGCGGATTCATCCTCGAACAGCACATTACGTATTCCGTGATACACCAGCCTGAAAATATCAGACTCCGAATCAAATCTCACCTCAGCTTTCTGGGGATGAACATTTACATCCACAGTTCCCGGCGGACAATATATCATGAGAAAGCACACAGGGAACTTGCCCTTCATGACGGCATTCTTGTATGCTTCTTCTATCGCCTTGGATACAGTCTGATTATGGACAGGTCTGTCATTAACAAACACGCACTGCATCGATCTGTTGCCGCGTACAAACGACGGCTTACCGGCATATCCTTCAATCCTGTAATTCTCGTATTTGTATTCGAGACGCTTCAGATTATCAGTTGTCTGTTTGCCATAGATGGAATAAATGGTATCAAGGTCATCTCCGTTACCGGGAGTGGACAGTATCATCTTGCCGTCTTTGATGAGTTTGACGGATATTTGAGGATTGATGATCGCCAGCTTCTCAACAAGCTGACAAATGTACATTCCCTCTGTGGAATCCTTCTTGAGGAATTTATACCTTGCAGGGATATTACGGAAGAGTCCTTTGACTTCAACTACTGTTCCGTTATCGCATGCACCGTCGCCCTCATAAACTTTCACGCCGTTCTCATAAACGATCTTCGTGCCGATATCGCTGTCCCGCTGCTTGGTCAGGAGTGTAATATCCGAGCATGCGGCAATTGAAGCAAGGGCCTCGCCCCTGAATCCCTGAGTTGACAGGTTATAAACATCTTCGATCTTACTGAGCTTGGAGGTCGCATGAAGAAGAAAGCATTTGGAAGCATCTTCCCTGTCCATTCCGCATCCGTTGTCAGTCACTCTTATCATGCTAATTCCGCCGCCGTTGAATTCGATCTTGATTGAATTAGCTCCGGCATCGGCACTGTTATCAAAAAGCTCTTTGACAACCGATACCGGTCTGTCGACAACTTCACCTGCCTTGATAGCATTGGCCGTCTGCGTATCGAGAATGTTAATCCTTCCCATAATCCTCCTCCTCGGTGATCTTAACGAGTTCATAAAGGATATTCATCGCTTCAAGAGGAGTAAGTCTTGTAATATCAATACCGCGGACACATGACCGCAGTTTATCTTCTTTACGGTAGACAACATTGCCGGGATCAAATATTGATTCCTGACCGGGCATTGCTTCGGCGGACGGCATAACGATGCCGTTCTCCACCTGGGTGCTGCCTGCAACCTTGAAGTTGCCTATCCTTTCGAGTTCGGAAAGGATTGCCTTGCTCCTGCCGAGCACATCAGAAGGAACGCCGGCGAGCCTTGCAACTTCGATTCCGTAACTGTCTGATGTTCCGCCGTCCACGATCTTGTGGAGGAATACGACGCCGTCGTCATTCTCCTTGACGTCAACATGATTATTGAATACTCCGCGGCATATGCGGGCAAGCTGATTAAGTTCATGATAGTGCGTCGCAAAAATCGTTCTGCTGTACAGGACATTGGGATCCATAATATACTCAATCACTGCCCATGCTATCGACAGTCCGTCATATGTGCTCGTCCCTCTTCCGACTTCATCAAGAAGCAGAAGGCTCCTTCTTGTCGAATGCCTCAGGATATAGCTGATCTCCTTCATCTCGACCATGAAGGTTGACTGTCCCATCGAGATATCATCCGAAGCACCAATCCTTGTAAATATATGATCCACAAGGCCTATATGAGCGCTCTTTGCCGGAACAAAAGACCCGATCTGCGCCATCAGGACGATTATCGCTACCTGCCTCATATAGGTTGACTTACCAGCCATATTAGGTCCGGTAAGGACCATAAGCCTCTTATCGTCATTAAGCTCCGTATCATTGGATATGAACCCTGCGGGATCATTTGTCATCTTCTCTACAACGGGATGCCGCCCTGCCTCTATCTCGATAACCTCGGAATTATCAACTGAGGGACGCACATAATTCTCTTCTGAGGCGAGCTGTGCAAGCGATGCAATTACATCGATCAGAGCAACGGCCTTTGCAGTTGCAAATATCCTTGAGCACTGTTCGGAGACTTTTGTCCTTATCATGTTGAACAGCTCATACTCCAGCGCAATACGCTTGCTCGAAGCATTGACGACCTTATCCTCAAGCTCTTTGATCTCAGGGGTCACATAACGTTCGTTGTTAGCCAGTGTCTGCTTGCGGATATAGTTCTCCGGCACGTTGTCTGCCTGTGACTTGGGAACCTCGATATAATACCCGAACACCTTGTTATAGCTGATCTTCAGCGTCTTGATCCCTGTCTTCTCGCGCTCGCTTGCTTCCATCTGAAGAATGTACTGTTTGGCATTCGTCGCTATCTCATAGAGTTCATCGCACTCCTGCGAGAAGCCGCGCTTAATTATATCTCCGTCCTTTACTGTCAGGGGGCAGTCCTCGGAAATACTGGAATCAATGAGGTCACATACATCTTCAAGCGGATCGAGCAGGTCTTTGATCCTGCGCCATACTCCCTTGTCAAATCCTGATACACACTGAACGAGGAACGGAAGTTTGGACAGGGAATTACGAAGGGAGATCATATCCCTGGCGTTACAGCTGCCAAGAGATACCTTGCCGGCAAGTCTCTCGATATCGTAGAGACCCGTCAGGCACTCGAGAAGTTCCTGTCTGGCAATATATTTATCATATGCCTCCTCAACGGCATCAAGTCTGCTGTTGATCAGCGATGTTACTATAAGCGGTTCTTCCACCCACTTACGCAGAAGTCTGCCGCCCATCGCAGTCTTAGTTCTGTCAATTACACCGAGAAGCGATCCCTTTTTGCTTTTGGATCTTATCGTTGATGTCAGTTCCAGATTAACCCTTGTGAAATAATCAAGCTCCATCGTATCTGACATCTCAAAGCAGGTAATGCTGTTAAGATATGATACTCTGGAAGTCTTTGTCTCCTCTGCATACAGCACAATCGCACCGCACGCTGACAGCAGCATCATAGGATCGTAGAATTTATCTATGCCATCGCACTGGATCTTCGCCTTTTTGATCACATCGCCCGAGAAATCACGGTCGCTTCTCTTTGTAAAGGAGCACGGGAATCCTTGTCTTATCACCGAGAACTCCGCTGTCGCTTCGAAAGCCTGGTTATACAGGAGCTCCGACGGTCTGTATTTACCCACGATATTCATCAGATGTTCGCCGTTTGCTTCAAATGTAAGCTGTGTTGCTTCGAATTCACCCGTCGAGATATCTGCGATTGCCACGCCGAACTGCGAACCTACGCAATAAACGCTCATCAGGTAGTTGTTATCCCTTTCGAGCTCGCCGCCCATGAAATCCTGGGCAGTTCCGGGAGTCAGGATATTGACGATTCCCCTCTTAACAAGCCCTTTGGTGAGAGCCGGGTCTTCAAGCTGCTCGCAGATGGCAACCTTATAGCCTGAAGAGACGAGTTTCTGGGCATATGACTGGTATGAATGGAACGGAACGCCGCACATGGG
>DFIB01000064.1 GCA_002371375.1 Mageeibacillus sp. UBA3708
CACGCTTTGAAGTTAAGTTGAACCGCCGTATGCCGAACGGCACGTACGGTGGTGTGAGAGGGGGATTAATTTCCCCCTACTCGATTGCTCGGGAAGCCGTGTGACTCGTTTGTTTGTTGTTCCGTTCGTGATAAATTGACTGATAGATGTGATTTTTTGTAAATAAATGACGGGAGATGGTCAGGAGACTGCCGGGGTTCGGGGTTCCTGATGAGGAACAGGAGAAAGAGACGGACATTGGATCAGATACCAAAGCCGGTACGTAGTCTGAGTCTGAGGCTGACGGTGAGTATAGTGCGGATATTGAACATGTAATATCATTTACGAGATTTATCTGATTCTTAACCATTCTGCGGTCGCAGTCAGACTACCTGTCAGTGTAATGCCGAGAACCTGTACCAAAAGTCTGAATAGTCAGACTATCTGTCTATGTAATACCTGTTACACTGACCAAAAGACTGAATGACCGACTGACTCCTTGCTTCTCCGGATACATGTCTCTCAAGTAAACCCCGGGTCAAGTGCGCTGCGGGCGCCCGGCTGAGTTCGGGGACAGGGCATTGAGAATAATTTATAACTTTATTGTCAGTACATTCAGATCCATGGTGCTGAGATATCGGATGTCTTCGGCCATGCCGCAGACCATGCGTATGCCGATGTTGGCGGCAGGATCGCCGGAGGAGTGGAGCTTGATCCAGGAGGTGGGGTCGAAGGCGCGGCAATTGTCGCGTAGGCGCATGATCCATCCGTCCTCTGTATGGACGACGCGGATGTCCAGATTCTTGTCTGCCGCGCCTTTGAAGCCGTGACTGACAACGTTGTTGCCGAGTTCCTCGACGAAGAGTGAGATGAGAGTGCAGCGGCGTTTGTCGGCACTGCGGCTCTCGCAGAAGTTGTAGACATCCCGTGAGATATCAGTTATGCAGCTTTTGTCATTTACGGACACTTCATAGATCTCTTCGGCGGGCGCCGTGAACGGTTCCTTGAGGAAAAGATAGTCTGATGCATGGTACGGAACTCTTCCTGAGCGGACTGCGGCGGTGATGATCATCGTCAGGAGAGTCAGAACCTCGCCTATAATGTAGGCGCTCCATACGGCGTCGGTGTCCAGCCGCCCGGCCAGAAGAAGCGCCGGCAGAGCGACAAACAGGAAATTCTGAAGGAAGCAGAATACATTGGAGATGCCCATACGGCGCATGCCCTGCGTGTAGTTGACGAAAGTATTATTTATACCGTACAGCGTGATACTAAGAGAGTAGAATCTCAGCGCTCTTGCTGCCAGCGGCACGAGGCTTGTGTCGCTGCCGCTGATGAACACGCGCGCCAAAGGTTCGGCAAAGATGAATATCAGAGCCGAGAGCGGCAGACCTATTGCAAGGCATGTCTTGAGTGATATTTTGACGAGCTGTTCGGCAGCTGCGCGGTCTTTGTCTCCTAATATCATACCTGCGACCATTGAGGTCGTCATTCCAATTCCGATCATGGTGCATGAGGCAAATCCTAATACCGTGTTCATGATCGACAGAGCGCTGACTGCCGCAGCTGAGAGCGTTGTCGATACCATGATCCTGTTGAGAAGTGTGTTGCGTGCGGCTCCGGATGCGGAGCCTACGGCTGATGATGACCCGGTAATGAGGATATCCTTGAGATCTTTGAGCCTCAGGCCCTTGAGGGTTGGTCTGAAAATAATGTTTTTACGTGTGAAATGCAGTACAAGGATGACTCCCGCGATCAGGTAACTTACAGATGTGGCAAGTCCCATTCCGAACATACCGCCCTTGAAAACAAATACATTGAGCAGATCACCGCTGATATCGGCTATTGTCATTGCAGCCACGGCGACAATCACCCTTACAGTGTCGCCGTCCATTCTCATGAGAGTGCTGAATTCGAACAGGAAGATCGTCATTGGCAGAGAGATGGAAATACCGCTCAGGTAATCTACGGCATAAGGCAATAAATGTGAGGAGGCACCGCGTGCGCCGAGAAAAGTTGCTATCTGTGTCTTGAACAGCAGGGTGCATGTCAGTATCACTACGGATATAACAATGGTGGCAATCATACACATCGAGAAGACCCGCCTTGCCTTGCCGGCATTGCCTGCACCGCAATGTTGCGCACAGACAACCTGTGTACCGGTCGTAAGAACTCCGCTGAATATTCCTGTAGCATTAACTACAGGTGTGATCAGACCGTACGCTGCCATCGAATCAGCACCGAGAAAGCGGCTTATTACGATACCGTCGATAACAATACCGATCATTGTGGCGATCACGGCAACAATGACAGTTATCAGCGAGTTCCTGAACAGTTTGGGTATTATCCTGCTTGTCTGAATAGTATTTGTTCCCATGCAGGTATTATATACCTTGCGGCATTACAGGTGCTGCTTGATTCTTGCGGTCATTCCTTCCAGCTCCAGGTTGCGGTTGCCGGTAAAGTAGTACTTGATGCCGTTATGGTCGATCCTGCCGGCGTGCCAGTATGCAGTGTCGTCCACGCCTCTGTCATCGCTGTAGAGGAGTTCAACGCTCCTGCCGCAGGCCAGTTCCTCGTTCTCCAGCCAGTAACGGCCGTTGCCGCCCTTGCGCAGCTTGCCGGAGACCATGACCTTGGCATTGAGGCGCTTAGCCTGATAGTAAGCTTCCTCAAGCTCATGACAGAAACGTTCAAGCTGCTCCTGAACATAAAGTGATTCAGAATTGGGGATCAGATCCGATATCCAAACCTGTTCCTGATCAAGATATTGTGTCATCTTAAAAAATTGCTCCATCTGATCCTGTAAAGAATTGACGGACTTCAGCCACTGTTCGTACTTTAACATTTGCTGTCTCCTTCCATAAGGCTCCTATGCAAACCTGTGCTACCTAACCACTATTGTATCAAAATAATGCTTGCGCAAATTCACAGTATTATTCGCGAAAATTAGAGACTTTGACGACGGACAACCCGGTCTTCCGTGATACCTGTTTTACAAAAAGCCCGCGATAGTTTATACTTTTATGCGCACATTATAATAAATATGGAGATGCATATGAGAGTTTCTAAAATGTTTTTGGCAACACAGCGTGAGATTCCCGCTGATGCAGAGATACCTTCACATCAGCTTATGCTGAGAGCCGGTCTGATCCGCAAGGTGGCATCGGGTGTCTATTCTTTTATGCCGATGGGTTATCGGGTTTACCGCAAGGTTGAGAATGTAGTAAGGGAAGAGATGGATAAGGCAGGTGCTCAGGAGCTTATCATGCCGGCAATCCTTCCTGCTGAGGTATATATGGCTTCCGGAAGATGGGAGAGATTCGGCCCGGAGATGTTCAGACTGAAGGACCGCGGAGGAAGACAGTTCTGTCTTGGGCCGACACATGAGGAACCGTTTACGGAGGCTGTAAGAGACACCATCAGGTCTTATAAGCAATTGCCTGTAACGCTCTATCAGATCCAGCACAAATACAGGGATGAGAAGAGACCGAGATTCGGAATCATGAGATGCAGAGAGTTTGTCATGAAAGACGCTTATTCTTTCGATGTGGATGAGGCAGGGCTCGATGTATCGTACAAGACCATGTATGAGGCATATAACAAAATATTCACCAGACTCGGACTTGACTACACGATCGTTGATGCAGACTCCGGGGCTATGGGCGGTTCCGGATCACAGGAGTTCATGGTTAAGAGTGAGGTCGGCGAAGACGGTATCTGTTACTGTGACGGATGCGGATATGCCGCCAATGAAGAGAAGGCTGTATGTGTTGCTCCCGAACAGGATCCGGCCGGGATGCTGCCGGTAGAGAAGATCCACACACCGGGTGTTAAGACTATCGAAGAACTGATGGGATTCATGAATGCCGATCCTTCAGCTTTTGTCAAAACCATTCTTTATAATATCGACGGACAGATCGTTGCGGCGATGGTGAGAGGCGACAGGGATATCAACGAGACGAAGCTTGGCAACCTTTATGATGCTACAGAGATGGATCTGGCATCCTTTGCTGATGTTGAGGAGATCACAGGTGCCAAGGTCGGCTTTGCCGGTCCTGTAGGGCTCAAGAAGAAGATAGATGTCATCGTCGACCTTGAGGTTGCTTCAATGAAGAACTTCATCGTCGGTGCGTGCGAGACAGATTACCACCTCAAGAATGTCAATATCGGAAGGGACTTCGAGGCTACAAAGGTAGTTGATATCAGGAATCTCATCGAAGGCGACAAGTGTCCCAAGTGCGGCGCTCCCATTAAGATGGCAAGAGGCGTTGAGGTAGGTCATATTTTCAAGCTGGGAACGAAGTATTCCAAGGCGTTGAACTGCGTTTATCTTGATAAGGACGGCAAGGAGAACACCATGGTCATGGGATGCTACGGCATTGGTGTCGGAAGGACTCTTGCAGCGATCATTGAGCAGTACAATGATGAGGACGGTATAAAGTGGCCTGTCGAGGTAGCACCTTACAAGGCTATCGTCGTTCCCACCAAGGTAAATGACGAAGAGAATATGGCGCTTGCCGAGAAGATCTACAGTGAGCTTCAGGACAGGGGCGTCGAGGTAATGATCGATGACAGGAACGAGCGTCCGGGAGTCAAGTTCAAGGATGCCGACCTCATCGGTATTCCGGTAAGGATAACGGTAGGAAGAAGAGCAAATGAGGGAGTCGTCGAGGTCAAGTACAGAATGACCGGCGAGATGAGCGAGATGACCGCTGATGAGGCCGTTGAAGCTGTAGTATCTCTCTGACCGCTGATAAGCGCTGACAGGAGTTAGTAATGTTGAGAGCAGGATTGATATCATTGATCATAGCAGGATCGGTAGTATTCAATCCTGTTTCTGTTTACGTTCAGGATATTCAGGATGTTCAGGCTGATGTGGTCAATGCTCCTTCATATCAGAATGCGGATTATGAATCAGTTGAGTATGTAAGCAGATACGGGAAGCGATCGACGCTATCTGTCAGGGACAATAAGCTCGTATTCACTTCGTCCTGTGCGGCATCGGTAAGCATCGTAGTTTCTGACAACAGCACATTTAAGAAGTTGGTGTCGGACAAGTCGAATGGCAGTGATATAACGCTGAATATGGCTTCCAAGATGAAGAAGAACAGGATCTACAACGTCAGCATCTATATCAATGCAGACGGCGTGGAGACACTCTATGCGGCTAATTATATTGCAAAGGACGGGGACGGGAAGGTGCATTTCGTCATGTCGCCCGTGTACGAGTTCAATAAGGAAAGGTGCTCCGAGATGTGGACTGACGACAAGTCGCTTAAGGAATGCCTGCAGCCGCAGAATGACGTGGAATGTGATGACCCGCTGGTGATCGCGACAAGTAATGAGATCTGCAGGGGCCTGACGAATGACTGGGATAAGGTGTTCGCGATATATACATATGTGACGAATGAACTGATATACGATGATCTTCAGCTCGATGACGAGAAATACGTATACCAGGATGATGCTCCGACGCTGATCCGCCGCAAGATAGGTATCTGTGAGGGATTTGCCAACGTGTTCACGGCACTTTGCAGGGTGCAGGGGATACCGTCTGTCGTGCAGTTCGGGACGACGCAGACCTTTGAGGATTATCTTGCCGACAAAGAGAAGAGGGACAGTGAGTTCCCGAACCATGCATGGTCTTCCGTATACCTCGGGAACAAGTGGTATTTTGTCGACCCGACGTTTGACAACATGAATCACTACACAGGCAAGGACCGCAATAACGGCAAGATAACGAGGGATACCGGCAGGTATGATTACTATCTGATCGGGCTTGAGGCATTCTCGATGGAGCACAAGATCTGCGATGCAGATACGGTTCACGGAATTGAGAGTACGGGGTCGTGCGGATCCGGTGCGACATACAGGATAACAAGGGACGGAACACTGACGATATACGGCAGCGGGGAGATAAAGCTGCCGGAGGGAGTCAACGGATTCTCGAAGGTTGTTTTCGATCCGTCATCGAATATTACTGCAATCGGTGACAGTTGCTTTATGGACTGCGATCTGATCACTGAAGTGATACTTCCGGATACGGTCAGGGAAATCAAGACCAGGGCGTTCAATACTTGTGAGGATCTGCATTATATCGGTCTGCCGGAGGGGCTTAAGAGCATCGGGCAGGAGGCTTTCGATTATTGTGATGAGCTTGTGTATGTTTATATTCCGGATTCAGTTACGAAGATCGAGAGCTATGCTTTTGATGACTGCCCGAGGCTGATAATCAGCATCCCCGGAGCGTTGAGAGGATTTGATAAGGAGAACTACCTGGAACCCTACAGGATCATAGTCAGGAATTAAGTAATATGGCGTACATCGAATTCAGTAAAGTTAACAAGGTATACAAGACTGGTGATGTAGAACTCTATGCCCTGAACGGTGTGGATTTTGAGATCGGCAAGGGTGAACTCTGCGTGATCCTCGGACAGTCCGGAGCGGGCAAGACAACGCTTCTGAACATACTCGGAGGGATGGACAGACTGACATCCGGCAAGGTGTTCGTGGACGGCAAAGAGATATCGAGGTACAACAACAAGCAGCTCGCCGAGTACAGAAGATATGATGTGGGATTCGTATTCCAGTTCTACAACCTGATACCTAATCTTACCGCGATCGAGAATGTCGAAATGGCTTCACAGCTGGTCAAGGGAAGTTTTGCCTGCGATGAGATACTTAAGCTCGTCGGATTATCCAACAGGAGCGGTAATTTTCCTGCGCAGCTGTCAGGCGGCGAGCAGCAACGTGTGGCGATCGCAAGAGCCATCGCCAAGAGGCCGAAGCTTCTGCTCTGTGACGAACCTACAGGTGCACTCGATTACCAGACGGGCAAGTCAGTTCTCAAGCTCCTGCAGAACCTGTCGACGGAATACAACATGACTGTAGTTGTCATTACACACAACTCGGCCATATCGGCAATGGCTGACAGGGTAATAAGAGTCAAGAGCGGCAGGATACTGAGCAATGTGGTCAATCCCGATCCTGTGGATGTGGATACGATAGAGTGGTGACGGTCAAGTGAATGCTTATTTCAAGACGGTATTCAGATCGATAAAAAGAAGCTTTGCCAGATTTGCCGCCATCTTTGCGATCATCGCACTGGGTGTCGGATTTTTCGCAGGGCTCAAGCAGACGATGCCGTCATTCCTCAAGACTGGAGATCAGTTCGTCAAAGATACAAAACTCTTTGATTTAAGACTTCTGTCAACGATCGGGTTCGACGACGAGGACATAGGTAAATTGCGCAGCATAGAAGGCGTCACAACTGTTCAGGGGGCCGTGTCTTCGGAACTGATGGTCAAGGTGAACGGCAATGATCTCTATGTCGAGACGGTCAAATTCCATTCGCTGACTGACGGCGTCAACGAACCGAAGCTTACGGCCGGCAGAATGCCGTCAGCACCCAACGAGATCCTTGCAGATGACTACAAGCTGGACGAGAGTTACATCGGCAAAACGCTCGTTGTCTCGCCGGATAACGATGAAGACACGAAGGAACTGATGGCTTATGATGAATATGTTATCGTAGGTCTCATCAGATCGCCGTATTATCTTAATTTCCAGCGCGGCAATACCGACGTGGGGTCAGGTTCCATAAACTATTATTTGTATGCTCCCATTGAGGGATTTGACTTTGAGTATTACAGTGAGGCTTATGTCAAGCTGGATAATGATTATTTCCTGTTCTCCGATGATTACGATGACTTTATTGACAGGATCACGCCATCGATTGAGGATAAGCTTGATACGATCATAGTCGACAGATTCGATTCTTTTGTAGCCGACAAACGTCAGGAACTGGATGATGCCAAAGATGAGTTCAATACCGGGAAAACTGACGGTGAGAAGGAGCTGGAAGAGGCGGCGAAGGAGTTGGAAGATGCCTCGAAGGAACTTGCCGATGCCAGGATAAAGCTCGAAGATTCCGATAAGGAACTCAAGGATGCACGTAAGATTCTGGATGATTCCGGGACACAACTTGCTGATGCGAAGAAGGAACTTGACAAAGGCAAAAAGAAGCTCGATGACGGCATCAAGGAAATCACCGCTGCACAGAAAGAGATCGATTCCAACAGGGCAGAGCTTAAGAAGGCAAAAGACGATCTCGATACCAAGATCAAAGCAGTCAATGACGGCATAGCGCAGACGAATGCGGCAATCGCAGAGCTTAATTCCAATCTCGAATACATCAACAACACGATAAGCACTCTGGAAGCGACGATCGAGGAGCTGAATCAGGCAAAGACAGTGGGTGCGGATGTTGATAAGGAACTTGCTGAAGCTTCGGCGGCTCTTGAGACTGCAAATCAGAACAAGGCGCAGATGGAAGCAGGTCTTACTGCTGCGCAGAATACATTAAGCGAACTCGACAATAATCTTGTCCTGCTCAACGCTGGTATGGAAGAGATCAATAAGAACGAGGCGCTCATAGACAATGCTCAGCAGACGGTCGATGCGTCCATGCAGGAACTCAGGAAAGGCCGGGAAGAATACGATAAGGGCCTGGCCAAATATAACGACGGTCTTGCCAAATACAACAAGGGCGAGAAGGACTATACAGAAGGACTTGCGAAATACAACGACGGCAAAAAAGAATACGAGGACGGCCTTGCCAAATACAACAAAGGTCTCAAGGAATATAATGACGGGCTTGAAGAGTTCAACACAAAGATAGCCGACGCACAGAAAGAGATAGACGATGCCGAGAAAGAGTTGAACGACCTGGATGATCCGGAGACTTATGTGCTCGGACGCAATACCAATGTCGGGTACATGAGCTTCGATAACGATTCGCAGATCGTTGACGGGATCGCCAAAGTGTTCCCGGTGTTCTTTTTTGCGATCGCCGCGCTCGTATGCTCCACAACGATGAGCCGAATGGTAAGCGATGAGAGAATCCAGATAGGCACCATGCGCGCAATGGGATACAGTGAATTTGCGATCATGATGAAATACGTGATCTATTCGGGTTCAGCTGCAGTCAGCGGCTGTATAATCGGCTATCTGGCGGGCACGCGGGTATTCCCGTTCGTCATATGGGAAGTGTACAGGATGATGTACGGATTTGCCGATGTAGTCTATGAGAGATCGGCTGTCGTGCTCATACTCTCGCTCCTTGTCTCGGTACTGTGCTCCGTCGGTGTCACGGTCGTCACATGCATGTCTGAACTGCGCGGCATGCCCTCCGAGCTCGTCAGGCCCAAGGCTCCAACCGCAGGCAAGCGCATTCTCCTCGAGAAGGTGACTCCCCTCTGGTCGAGGATGAAGTTTCTGCATAAAGTATCCTTTCGTAACGTGTTCAGATTCAAGAAGAGAATGTGGATGATGATCATCGGTATAGCTGGATGTGCCGGACTCCTTCTGACCGGCTTCGGTCTTACCGACTCGATCAATGACATAGTGGAACTTCATTACGATAAGATAATGACTTACGACCTGTCCGTAGTGTTCGACGGGATGAATGAGGAGGAAATAAGGAAAGTGTCTGGTGATGCCATTGCAGATACCGGTATATCCTGCGACATGGCTATAGTGCAGACAAAGAGTGTAACACATCAGGGAACAGATCTTCTGCGCGATGTCAGCCTCATTATCTCAGATGATCCGTCGATAACATCATATGTGCGTCCGCGCGAATACGGAACGGGCAGGGAGCTTCCATGGCCGGAGAAGGGGACGGTGGCCATCAGCAGCAAGCTGGCACTCAGGAACAACCTTAAGGCAGGCGATACGATAACGCTGAGCTATGATGATGACGCATCACGGATGACAGCAAAGATCGCCTATGTGTTCGAGAATTACATCTTCCATTATGCGTTCATGAGTGGTGAGACATACGAGGCCCTGACGGGGGAGGATTACACTCCGGATCAGGCATTCTACAAAGGCTTTTCTGACGATATGTCCGTTGTGAAATACGCCGTACACCTTACTGACAAAAATGATGTAAAGACTTGGGATCTGTCGAGTTCACTGCGCGAGTCCTTCGGAGAGACAGTAAAGAAAATGAACGCTGTCGTCATCCTTATCATAGCGTGTGCCGCGTTCCTGGCGTTCATCGTCATGTTCAACCTGAACAACATCAACATCACGGAGAGGATCAGGGAGATCGCGACCCTGAAGGTAATGGGCTTCAACCGCCTTGAGACGGGCAGCTACATCTTCAGAGAGAACTTTATTCTTGTATTGATAGGTTCACTGTTCGGCATACCGCTCGGCCTGATGCTCCATTCATTCGTCATATCCCAGATCGAAATGGATACCGTTACTTTCGTGCCCAAGATCCTGCCTCTGAGCTACCTGTGGTCAGCTCTGTTCGTGCTGGCATTCACTCTTATCGTCGACCTGGTCATGAGATGCAAGATCGAGAAGATCAATATGGCCGAGTCGCTGAAGAGTGTCGAATGACGATAGAACAGACGGAATTTTTGCGGGAATTGGTGTTTGATATCTGCAGTATCAGGTTATACGGGACTGCGGCATTCGATTGCGCGGGCGTTTCCGTAGAAAACAGGCACTCCTTCCGTTTGTCGCCTCGAAAAGTCGAGTATTGGAGAGGGAGGAGTAACCGGCCGGACGGCGGCCGGGTCGGTGTAAAATAACCCGCAAAAGGAACACCCGGGGTGCCCCTTTT
>DFIB01000137.1 GCA_002371375.1 Mageeibacillus sp. UBA3708
CCTCACAACGGATGCCGTCCGCCTAAGCGCCGCAGAGTATAAGAGTCTGCATATTTATCAGAATTAAGAAAAGAGGTTATAAGCAATGGCTAGAGATATGACACCTGTCCTTAAGAAATGCAGAGCTCTTGATATCGAGCCGGCTTTCTTGGGACTTGAGAAGAAGAAGTCAAGAAGACATGGGAAGATGACCAGAAAGCAGAGCGAGTATGGTATGCAGCTCAAGGAAAAGCAGAAGGCTAAGTTCATCTACGGTGTGCTTGAGAAGCCCTTCAGAAATTATTTCGAGAAGGCACAGAAGCTTAAGTACGGCACGACCGGTGAGAATCTTATGATCCTTCTTGAGACAAGACTTGATAACGTCATCTTCAGAATGGGTCTTGCAAGAACAAGAGATGAGGCAAGACAGATCGTCAGCCACAGAAATGTTCAGGTTAACGGCAAGACAGTTAATATCCCTTCATACAGTGTGAAGGTTGGCGATTCAATCGCTATCAAGGATAACTCAAAAGACTCCCAGAGATATAAGGATATTGTGGAGACAACAGGCGCAAGGATCGTTCCTGAGTGGGTTGAGTCCAACAAGGAGCAGCTCACAGGTAAGATCGTGGCAATCCCGAGAAGAGACCAGATCGATGTCCCTGTAAATGAGGTTGCTATCGTCGAGTTGTATTCCAAGTAATACGCCGTAATGACAAATGAGCCCGTATTCGGGCATAGACTTTAGGAGGAGAAGATATGATGGAAATAAGCCAGCCGACCATTAAGTGCGTTGAGACAAGCGAAGACCGTTCTTACGGCAAGTATGTTATTGCTCCGTTAGAGCGCGGCTATGGTACGACACTCGGCAACTCGCTTCGCAGAGTTTTGTTGTCATCGCTTACCGGTGCGGCAGTTACATCAATCAAGGTTGACGGAATCAGCCATGAGTTTTCCACAGTTCCCGGCATTATTGAGGATATGACCGAAGTCATTCTCAATATCAAGGGTATCAGAGCAAAGATCCATACGGATTCCAAGATCGTCAACATCAGTGTTGCAAAGGGCAGAACCGGTGAGCTTACTGCCGGCGACATCGTTCATGGACCTGATGTGGAGATCATGAATCCTGATCACGTTATTGCTCATCTTAACGGCGAAGCTGAAGTGTATATGGAATTCACCATTGCTGCAGGCCGCGGCTACAATACTGCTGAGCAGAATAAGCCCGACAAGCAGATCATCGGTGTTATCCCGATAGATTCTATCTTCACGCCTATCAAGAAAGCTAACTACAAGGTAGAAAATACTCGTGTAGGCGAGCGTACAGACTATGACAGCCTCACGCTTGAGGTATGGACAGACGGTACGATCGAAGTTGATGAGGCTCTGTCTTCAGCAGCTACATGTCTGATCGATCATCTCCGTTTCTTCACGGAGCTTGCAGAGACAGGCAACACGATCAGCTTCAAGAGCGTAGAGGAGATTGGCGAGAAGGATACAAAGCTTACGATAGCAATCGAAGAGCTTGACTTCTCCGTTCGTACATATAACTGCCTCAAGAGAGCAGCTATTAATACGATTGCAGATCTCGTAGTACGTACAGAGGATGAGATGATCAAGGTCAGAAATCTCGGAAAGAAGTCACTTGACGAGGTCAAGGAGAAGCTTGCTGAGATGGATCTTCACCTCAAAGACAAAGAAGACTAACTTACTTTATTAGAGGAGGATATTAAGATGCCTAACAGAAAAATGGGCCGCGCATCCGATCAGCGTACTGCAATGCTGAGGAACATGGTCACAGCTTTCGTTATCAACGGTAAGCTTGAGACCACTACAGCTCGCGCTAAGGAGGTAAGTGCTATCGTTGAGAAGCTCATTACCGCAGCGGTTAAAGAGAAAGATAATTTTACAACAAAGGAAGTAACTGTTTCTTCCGCAAAGCTTGACGGTAAGGGCAAGAAGGTTCTTGTAACAAAGACAACAAAGGACGGCAAGAGAAAGTACGATGTTGTTGATCGTGAGATCAAGACAAAGACTGTTACCGTTGATGCACCTTCCAGACTTGCTGCAAGAAGAGATGCAATGTACTGGCTCCACAAGAGTCATGACGATGAGGGTGTTGTTGTTAACCCCGTTAACAAGCTCTACGACGAGATCGCACCCCGTTATGCAGGCAGGAACGGCGGTTACACAAGAGTTATCAAGATCGGTGCCAGAAAGGGCGACGGATCTGAGATGGCTGTACTTGAGTTCGTTTGATCTTGAGCAAATCGTAAATTTAATCGCGGGGGATGTTTACAATCCCCCGCGTTTTTTTTATACTTTGGCGTATGCAGCAGGACGATAACAACGGCATCAGGATAGAGAATGTTACCTTCTCTTACAAGGCAGACACTGAGGGAGGCACGGATAAGAGGGCGCTCTCGGGAGTCTCCATGGAAATAGAGCGGGGTTCATACGTCGCCGTGATCGGCGCGAACGGTTCGGGCAAATCTACTCTTGCCAGGCTGATCAATACTCTGGCTGTTCCGGACGAGGGAAAGATAACGGTACTCGGACTTGATGCAAGTGAAGGGGATAATCCTTACCGTATCAGGCAGAAGTGTTCCTGTGTATTCCAGAACCCGGATAATCAGATAGTCGGAACGATAGTTGAAGAGGATGTTGCTTTCGGGCCGGAGAATCTGGCGATACCCAATCCTGAATTAAGGCAGCGCGTTGACGACGCTCTCAAGGCGACAGGCCTTTATGATATGCGCAGGCTGCAGGCTGCATCACTGTCGGGCGGACAGAAACAGAAGCTTGCCATTGCCGGCGCGCTTGCAATGAAGCCGGAGATCCTCATACTTGATGAATCGACCGCAATGCTCGATCCGGTGAGCCGTGATGAATTCCTGACTCTTGTCGAAAGAATGCGCAGGGAGCATAATCTCACCTTAATTACCATTACCCATGACATGAATGAAGCTGCCAGGTGCGGGAAGATATTTGTTCTCAGCAAGGGGCAACTGATCGCATCAGGGACACCCATGGAGATATTCTCTGATGAGAAGCTCATTAAGAGAGCCGGACTTAACAGACCCGTACATTACAGGTTTCTGTCCAGACTGTCAGAGATAACGTCTGTGCCTTTGTCAGCTGATATGGATATCAACGATCCTGCTACCGCATCCGGTGTGGCGGCGGATATGATAATCAAAGGCATAAGTTCAGGAAGAACCTTTGAATACACACGTCCGCCGAAGCCGCCTGTCAAAGATGATACAAAGGTAATTGAGATATCGGATCTCAAATACGGTTATGATGAGAGCAACTTCCGGCTGGATAATATAAATCTTACCGTAATGAAGTCCGAGCTTCTTGCAATCGTCGGTCAGAGCGGGTGCGGAAAGACGACGCTCATCTCACATTTGAATGCACTGGTGACGCCCGAAAGCGGCAAAGTGCTGATATACAAGGACGGACAGACATGGAATACTTCCGTGAAGAAGGATATCAGGAAGATCCGCGGCATAGTCGGTCTCGTCTTCCAGTATCCCGAATATCAGCTGTTCGAGGAGACTGTGTACAGTGACGTGGCATATGGTCTTAAGAGAATGGGAGTTCCGGACAGCGAGCATGATCCGAGGATACGGGAGGCAATAAGGCTGGTGGGACTTGACGAAAGCGTATTGAGGGCCAGCCCTTTCGAGCTGTCGGGAGGACAGAAGAGAAGAGTCGCCATGGCAGGAGTCCTGGTAATGAGACCGGAGGTGCTTGTGCTCGATGAGCCTGCATGCGGCCTTGATCCGGACGGAAGAGCAGAGATGTTCAGGATAATAGCAAACCTCAAAAAGGACGGTACGACAATAATTCTCGTTACACATAATATGGATGATGCTGCACTCTACGCAGACAGGATCTGCTGCATCAAGAGGGGCAGGATACTTGCAGTTGCAAGACCGGAGGAGCTGTTCGGCGATCAGGAGAGGTGCAGGGAGCTGGGGATAGATATACCTGTAGTATCTTCTTTCTCCGCAGCTGTCAGGGACAGAGTCAATGCGCGGACCGGAGGCGCCGTCTTCGATGATGTGATCTATGATCCGGAGGAAGAGGCATGCTCATTATATGCTGCCGCAATAAGGTCAGGGGGAGGGCCGGCATGCTCTTCGACGTAAGCCTCGGCAGATATTATGAGACAGGTTCGCTCCTTCACCGGACTGACGCACGTGTAAAGATAATCCTCTACATGTTATTTCTGGTTGCGACGTTCATGGTGGAGACGGCGGCAGGCCTTGCACTTCTCGGCATCGTGATCATGCTGCAGATCATTACCGCGAAGATACCGCTCAAGGTGATAAAGACAACAATAACTCCTGTGCTGCCGATCGTGATATTCATCTTCATACTTAATCTGCTGACATTAAGGACCGGTAACATATTATGGAAGTGGAAATTCATCATCATTACTGATTACGGAGTGTCGCGCGCCCTGCTGATGGCATCAAGGCTGATGTCTCTTGTTATCTCAACGAGTATACTTCTGACTCTGACTACTACGCCCCTGCGTATTGCCGACGCTCTCGAGAGTCTGCTGTCTCCGCTCAAAGTGATCAAAGTGCCGGTGAGCGAACTGGCGATGATGATGTCGATAGCATTGAGGTTCATTCCCACTCTCATAAACGAGACACGGAAGATAATGAACGCGCAGATAAGCAGAGGCGCGGATTATGATACGGGCTCGTTCGCTGGCAGGATAAAGGGATATGTCACCGTGCTGATCCCGCTGTTCGTATCAAGCTTTAAACGCGCGGAGGAACTGGCAGTAGCTATGGATGCAAGATGCTATATCTCAAGCGTACGGCGGACCAAGCTTAATCCTCTCAGGATCTGTGGGAGAGACATTATAGTTGCGGCCGTCTTCGTGCTTGTATTATCGGGAATTGTTACAGCTGATTATATTTTACGATAAATGTCTTATGTGATAAAATCTATCTGTTAGACAACAACTATTTTTGAAAGGGCGGAATATATATATGGCATATTATGTCGGAATCGACCTCGGCGGAACTAACATCAAAGCCGGTGTGGTCGACAGTGAGGGTAAACTTCTCAACAAACTCAGCATTAAGACCCATGCGGAGAGATCTATGGAAGAGATCATCCATGATATGGGAACACTTGCAAAGGATGCAATCTCCGACGCAGGTCTCGAAGTGACGGACGTTGATGCGATCGGCATCGGATCACCGGGAACACCTGACAACAAGGAAGGTCTCCTTGTTTATTCAAGCAATCTGCCTTTCAATAATGCCCCGATGAGGAAGCTCATCAGGGAGGTCATTGATCTTCCTGTATATATCGATAATGATGCTAACTGTGCGGCTATGGCCGAAGCAGTGGCAGGTGCGGCAAAGGGGACAAAGGATTCTGTAACCATTACTCTCGGCACAGGTGTCGGAGCAGGCGTCATCGTTAACGGAAGGATCTATTCAGGCTTCAATCAGGCCGGTTCCGAATTCGGTCACACAGTGCTCGTATCCGGAGGTATCCAGTGCAAGTGCGGACGTAAGGGCTGCTTTGAGCAGTATGCTTCTGCGACGGCACTGGCAAGGATGACCGAGGAGTCTGCAGCAGCCAACCCCGATTCGGTCATGAACAGGCTCATTGAGGAGACAGGTCATTCCAATGCCAAGATCGCATTCATCGCCCAGAGAGAAGGTGACAAGGCAGCCGGGGAAGTAATAGATAAGTATACTGATTATCTTGCAGATGGTCTGGCCAATGCCATCAACACATTCATGCCCGAAGTTCTCGTAGTAGGCGGCGGTGTGTGCAACGAAGGTGATCCTCTCCTCATTCCCATGAGAGAGAAGACAATGTCACGTCCCTACTTCGGTCCCGGGGTTCCCAAGACGGAGGTCAGGCTTGCACAGATGGGTAATGATGCCGGCATCGTAGGTGCTGCTATGATGGGTATGACTTGTGCGATCGACGGTAAGAACGGCAAGTAATTCCGATGAACAGAGTCCTGCTTATATGTGAGTACGACGGGACTGATCTTGTCGGTTATCAGATCCAAGATAGCGGCAGATCCGTCCAGGGAGTTCTCACTAAGGCTCTGACGGAAGTATATAAGACAGATATCAAGCTTACGGGGTGTTCCAGAACCGATGCCGGCGTTCATGCGTCCGAGCATATGAGTTCATATGATGCCCCGTTTGTCATTCCAGAGGATAAGATACCTCTTGCAGTCAATGCGTATCTTCCGGATGATGTAGCCGTGAAGAAGGCAATGTATGTTGATGATCATTTCTCTGCAAGATTCTCATGCAAGGGCAAGACATACTGCTACAGGATCTACTGTTCTCCAGTGAGAAGACCTCTCGTTGACAGATATGCTTACCATTCGGCTCATGCGTGCGACATTGATGCAATGCGCGAGGCTGCTGTACATTTCGAGGGGGAATATGATTACGCGGCGTTCTGTGCGGCCGGAGGATCGCAGAAGACAACTGTCAGGAAGGTGTTGTCGGTTACGGTGGATGTGGCAGGTGATGATCCGCATATGATCGAGATCAGGGTGACGGGAGAAGCTTTTCTCTATAATATGGTAAGGATAATCGCGGGTACTTTGTACTATGTCGGAACAGGGAAGATCAAGCCTTCCGCCATACCCGGTATAATCAGCAGCTGCGACCGCTCAAAGGCAGGCAAAACACTGCCTGCAAAGGGACTTACGCTGGAGCATGTCTACTACTGAGGCACATCCGATTTTTATTGAAAAGGCTATGTCCATGAGATATAATTTCCTTGATGCCGGAGTAAGGGAAATGGCATCTGTTTTATATTAAAGCAAAGGAGGGTTTGTGTATGTCTATGCCAATGTGGATATTATGGTTGATACTTCTCGTTGTTTTTGCCGCAATAGAAGGCGCTACACTGGGACTGACGACAGTCTGGTTCGCGGTAGGTGCCGGCGTTGCGATGGTAATGGATCTCTGCGGAGCACCCGTTCTCGCCCAGATCATAACAATGCTCATCGTATCCGTAATCAGTTTCATTATTTGCTTTATCTGGATCAGACCTATAATCGACCGTAAGGGCAGGGGGAATGTACCTACCAATGCGGACCGCGTTATCGGCCAGGAAGGCATCGTCATCAAGGATATCGATGTCATCGACGGTAAGGGTCAGGTGAAGGTAATGGGACAGGTGTGGAGCGCCAAGTCAGACAATAACATCGCAGAAGGCACGAAGGTTAAAGTCCTGTCAATGGAAGGCGTAAAGCTCGTAGTTAAGGCTATCTAATAACCGGAAGGAGAATTTTATGAATATGAATTTAGCACTTTTGGCAGCAGCAAAGAGCACCGATATCAACGGTGGTGTGATCGCGATCATCGTCATTGCGATCATCATACTTATCCTTGCTATCAGCTGCATCAAGATCGTACCTCAGGCAACAACATTTATCGTCGAGAGATTCGGCGGATACAGGGCGACATGGAATACGGGAATCCATTTCAAGTGGCCCATCATCGATAAGGTTGCCAAGAAGATATCATTGAAGGAGAAGGTGGCAGACTTTGCGCCTCAGGCGGTTATCACAAAGGATAACGTTACGATGCAGATCGATACGGTATTGTTCTATCAGATCGTAGATCCTAAGCTCTATGCTTACGGTATCGAGCGTCCTATCATGGCTATCGAGAATCTGTCAGCAACAACACTCCGTAATATCATCGGTGATCTGGAACTTGACCAGACACTTACAAGCCGCGACATTATCAACACGAAGATGAGAGAGATCCTTGACGAAGCAACGGATCCCTGGGGCATCAAGGTTAACCGTGTCGAGCTCAAGAACATCATTCCTCCCCGCGAGATCCAGAACGCGATGGAGAAGCAGATGAAGGCTGAGC
>DFIB01000087.1 GCA_002371375.1 Mageeibacillus sp. UBA3708
CCTTGCCTTCGGATCTTACAAGGCCCTTCTCCTTGGCTGCGTTATATGTTCCGCACTTCATGAGATCATCGAAAGCAACCACTTCGGCTCTGATGAATCCTCTCTCAAAGTCTGAGTGGATCTTGCCTGCGGCCTGAGGAGCCTTTGTTCCGTTCTTTATTGTCCATGCGCGGACTTCCTGAGGGCCCGCCGTAAGATAGGAGATGAGGCCGAGGAGCTTATATGATGCCTGGATCATCTTGTCGAGACCGGCACAGTCAAGCCCTAAGTCCTCAAGGAACATCTCTCTGTCTTCAGGCTCAAGCTGTCCCAGCTCGTCCTCGATCTTCGCTGATATAACGACGACTTCGGCACCCTGGGAGGATGCGATCTCTCTGACCTTCTGAACATAGGGGATGTCGGGATTCTTAATGTCGTTCTCTGCAATGTTGGCGCAAAAGAGGACAGGCTTCAGTGATATAAGCTGGCAGTCGCGGAGGAGGAGCTGCTCGTCCTCGTCAAATTCGAGGCTCCTTGCGGGCTTCTCATTGGACAGACATTCATATATCCTCTCGAAAAGGGCGAGCTCTGCGGCAAAAGACTTGTCGCCGCCCTTCATCATCTTCTTTATTCTCTCGAGCCTCTTTTCAACGATCTCGAGATCTGAGAGTATGAGCTCAATATCGATGACTCCGATATCGCGTTCGGGATCTGCGCTTCCGTCAACGTGTACTACGTCCGGATCGTCAAAGCATCTTACGACGTGAACGATGGCGTCACACTCACGGATGTTGGACAGGAACTTGTTGCCGAGGCCTTCTCCTTTGCTGGCACCCTTGACGAGACCTGCGATATCAACGAATTCGACAACGGCCGGGGTGTATTTCTCGGGGTTGTACATCTTGGCAAGTTCGTCAAGACGGCTGTCGGGAACGGCAACGACTCCCACGTTCGGTTCTATTGTACAGAAAGGATAGTTTGCGGATTCCGCACCTGCCTTTGTTATTGCGTTGAATAGTGTGCTCTTGCCTACGTTGGGGAGGCCTACGATGCCCAGTTTCATTTAATTATCTCCTTGATATATATTCTTATGCCGAGTAATTGTAGCACAAAATCGACAAATTGTTATATTTTCGTATCAATTCGGAGCTTTTTTTGAACGTTTCGGGTGTATGATTCCTCCAACTATAGACAAGGAGGTAATCTATATGACAGTAAGACATAAAGTAGTACGGCTGGAATCATGCTTTGCAGACGGAGTTACAGCCACAAGATCGGTGATAGAGATATCACTGTCGCCGGGAATACCGACGTTCGATATTACGGGCCTTTGTGATTCATCGATAAGGGAGTCCAAGGGTAGGATCATCTCTGCGGTCAGATCGCTGGGTTGCATGATGCCAAAGGGTCACATAATGGTAAGCATTTCCCCGGCGTACATGCATAAGTCCGGCTCGGGGTTTGATCTTCCCATAGCTTTGGGGATACTGTTCCTGGCAGAAGCCGTACCGTATTCGGACAGCATAAGAGTCTATGCCCAGGGGGAGCTGTCCCTGTCGGGCGATGTCAGGGGGACACCGCAGGCATCTTTGAGACTAACCGAGGCAGCAAAGGATCCTGCGGACATAACTTTCGTGCCGGAGGAGGAGACGGATTCTGCCGCATGTTCCGGAATCAGATGCATGACGGTAAGGTCACTTTATGAGGTGTGTGATATTCTCAATAATTTCTCTTATTCTTCCGAAGTCTTTGAATTCAGGAAGCCGGAGTTAAGGAGCACCAGACAGATTCATACGCTAAGTGAACTTAAGGGCCAGCAGAAGGCGAAGGAGGCGCTCGTTATTGCCTGTGCCGGAATGCACAGTCTTCTTATGCTCGGCAGTCCGGGTGCAGGCAAGACTCTTGCAGCGGAGATCATAGAAGGACTGATGCCGCCATTGGACGATATCGAGGCGAGGCAATGCATGTCGCTCATGGAGTCCGTGCAGACAGACCTTGACGGATACAGACCCGGTGAAAGGCCTTTCCGCAGGATATACAGCAACTGTACTCCGACGAAGCTTAACGGAAGATCGGGAGGAGCGGTCCCGGGCGAGCTTGCACTTGCAAATAACGGGATACTCTTTGCCGATGAGATAACTGATTTCGACACGAAAGTGATAGAAGAGCTCAAGGTTCCGCTGGATGAGCATGTGGTCAGGATCATGAAGGACGGTAAGGTGAGGGAAGTACCGGCATCGTTTCTTTTTGTCGCGGCGGGCAACCCCTGCAGGTGCGGTCTGTATTACGAGAGAGGCAGTAAATGCCGATGTACTCCCTCATTGCGCAAGCGGTATCTTAACAGGCTGTCCGGCGGGTTCCTTGACAGGATCGATCTCTTTACGGAGATGCGTCAGGTCAGTACTCCCGAGTTTGTTGAGATATCAGGGAGGAGCCGTACGGAGTCTGACAGGGAACAGAAGGAAGCTGAAGAGAGGATAGAGCGGGCCTGGAAGATGCAGAGAGACAGGTATTGCTGGACGGAAGGAATCAATAAGACTTTCAACGGGACCTGCGAGAGGACTGACAGGGAATTGTTCAGATTCAGTGATGAGGTAGCGGATTTTGCTGCCGATGCGGCCGTGAAGACGGAGCTGTCAGCCAGAGGATTTAAGAAGCTGATGCGTGTTGCAAGGACAATAGCAGATATGGAAGGGTCGGAGACTGTGGAGACTGTTCATGTCAGGCAGGCTCTGATGTATAAGGTGAGAGATTATGAGAACTGAGGATTACAGCAGGAGCCTTATGTATTCGGTAATAATCAATAATACGATAATCGACGGGAAATGCATTAAGGAACTTATAGACAATAAGGTGATAGAGAATTACAAGGAAATTTTCGAAGCGGTAAGGGAAGGAATAGAACCGGACTGTTTGTCGGAACGCACTTTGATAAGGCTCAGGGATGCAAATTCCGATCCGGACAGGTTGATGAATATCTACGATAAATACGAGAGTATACTGCGGCGCGACCGGATAAAGGTTATATCGGATGACAGTGATTATTATCCCGGGATCTGGGAAGGACTGACGGGAATGCCCCGTGTCTTCTATCTCAGGGGAGATGAGAACGTGCTCAAGAAGATAGATGACTGCGGTTCGGTATCGGTAGTCGGTTCGCGTATGCCGAGTCAGTATTCAAAGATCGCGACAAGAGACTTCGTAAAGCCTCTTGCCGCGGGCGGCGCGGTAATCGTGTCAGGGATGGCTGCGGGGATAGACAGGATAGCTCATGACGAGTGTATGAATGCCGGCGGTACAACGCTTGCGGTGATGCCGGGCGGCTGTGATGAGATCTATCCCCGGGAGAATGCCGATATTTTTGAACGGATCATCAGAGAGGGAGGGGCGGTGATATCAGAGATGCCTCCTTCAAGCGGCATAAGGAGACAGTATTTCCCGTCGCGCAACAGACTTATCTCGGCGCTGTCTGACTGCTGTCTGATCATGGAAGCGGGAGAATATTCCGGGACACTTCACACGGCTTCTTATGCAGTCAGTCAGGGCAGGGAGGTATTTGTCCTTCCGAACAGTATCTATGCGGACAACTGCATGGGCGGGCTGAGACTTATAAACGACGGGGCGTCGATATTACTGTCAGTCGATGATGTGATCGATGCGACGGCATCGATGCTCCTGTACCGCAAAATGGACAGGAATACTCCTGCGACAGGTGACAGGAAGGAGGTCATCGTCGCTGCAATACGCAGGAAGATCCTGTCTTCTCCCGAAGATATCACTGATGAAGAGATAAAGACGATAATCAACGATGAGCTGTCAGTAAGGAACAAATCGTGTGATGATCTCTGTGAGAGGATAGGACTGCCTTTCTACAGGATAGCTCAGATATTGTCCGACATGGAGCTTGACGGTCTTATATGTCAGGAGAAAGGAAAATACGCTTTGACAATATCGCATTAATGAATTATATATATTTAGTGACAATTTTTACGAAAGACAGGCAAGTATGGGTAAGACATTAGTTATAGTTGAGTCTCCTGCCAAGGCAAAGACCATCGGCAGGTATCTTGGTAAAGAGTATGTGATAGAAGCCTCCAAAGGGCATATAAGGGATCTTCCGCAAAAGGTAATGGGTGTCAACACGGCAAATAACTACAAGCCGATGTACATTGATTCCCCTGATAAGGCAGCAGTCATCAAAGAGATAAAATCACTGGCACAGAAGTGCGAGAATGTCCTGATCGCGACCGACCCTGACCGTGAGGGAGAAGC
>DFIB01000148.1 GCA_002371375.1 Mageeibacillus sp. UBA3708
GTATACTGCTCAATGTAGGTTGCCAGGGTTTACCGGAACATGTTTGCTGCGTACGCAGACTATTTGTGCATCTAATTCAGTTTAGTGGAACATTTACACTGCGCGCGTCATTTTTGTTCTGAAAGAATCTCTGACAGAACCCCTCCACTACCACCTTTCCTTATACTTCGACGTGATACCACCGCCGCACTTGGGACAGAACTGAGCGTCGTCGGATCCAAGGGTGTTGACTGTCCAGGACAGACCGCACCTTGTACAGGTGTGCGTGGTGGCGATCGGCGGGCCATAGACGCAGACATTGCTGTTCTCGTAGGGCTTGAAGTCTCCGCCGCCTCTGGGGGTGCCGCAGTATCTGCAGAAGTTGTCTTCGCTGCTCATCGGTTTATGGCATTGGCCGCAGCGGCCTTCGTAGTCTGAAGAAAGTCTTTTGCGCATGGTATATCTCCTCCGTCAGTACTTTTTTACCCTTTCGGGCGGATGCGGCAGATTCTTACGTACCGGCGCATCACTCCCGGCGTTGGCGTTCAGTTCCCGTTCAATCTCTCACTCAGCGAATTCGGGATGCCCCGCGGACCCCTGATGGCGTTTATGCCGAACTCGTCCCTGAGCACGTCCCACGTGTATTCACTGCTGTCGTAGCGGCGTAGCAGCCTGATCTTCATCAGCGAGCTGATCCTGAGATTGCGGTCCTCGTAATCGTACGGGATATCCGTCTCAGTCACGCGACATTTGAATAATATCGCCGACACGGGAGACGCCACATACAGGTAGACGGTGTCACCCGTCCTGATCCCGGCACCCTGTTTCCAGTCGATCTCATCCGCCTCATCGAAAGCATGAACCGCATCATAGTATTTGGGATTTGCCGGAACGATCCATTCTCTTGGAGCCCGGTCTTTAGTCTTTCTGCGCTTAGGGAATGTGGCCATGTAACTGATGTCTATCAGTTCCTCTACCTGACTGTCGGCAACAGTTCCGTCCAGCAGCACCGTGATCCAGTGTCTTTTGTTCATGTGGTATGACGGGATTATTCCCTTCTCGTGGACGATCATATCGTGCAGCACAGGGTCATCTATCTTGAGGTTGATGACGTCGACGAATCCGCCGTCATCTCCGCCGTTGTCCTTATTTGCTTCCGCAATATCAAGTTTGTCTCTCCGCACGCGCATCGTGAGAGCGAACCATTTACGGTTACCGGTGTGGCGGAAGACCGCGTATTCGTATCCGTCCCACGGGTAGTCAGGCTCTACAGAATACTGCGAAGCAATGTATTGCTCAATCGCCGTGCGGCGTGACTTGTTAGTGCTTTCCCCTGCCATATTACATATCCTCATGCTTTCCGATAAGCTTCTCCATCCAGACCGGCTGTTGTTGTCAGGTAGTAATTATAGCACTTTCAAAATAATCCCCACACAAAAAACCTTCACACTAACAAAACCCGGACCGTGCGGTCCGGGTCTCATTTTAGAGGGTGTTATGAAGAAATTTGTTTGCTTTGACGACTCAATTATATCCCCGCATCCTGCGGCAAATCACGCAAATTTGAGTTATAAACGTAAGAAAACTGTGTGATAAGCACGCGGGCGCCAAAAACGAGGACTATACCGGTGACCACGACTTGGGCACTTCTTCAATAAGCAGTTCTTCTCCTGCTTTGGCTGCAATCTGATACTGATCCTCATAGACGATCTCACCGGGATAATTTGTGTAGACGAGATAGTACGGATGATTGTATTTGTCCAGGAGCCAAAGAGCAGGTCTTATCATCTTCAACATCTCGTCGGAATTCTCCGTCTTGAACCAGCAGACAACAGGTTCCTGATTCTTGCACTGCGGCGGCCACGGAAGATGTTCTGCAAACCACGCGTCTATTTCCTTGAACAGATCTGCGTCTTCCCCCTCCATAATATCTTTCTGGACGAGGTTCCAGCACATACTGAAAATACCCTTGGCAAACATGGTATTGCGGGATAATTCCCTGCCCTGTATCCTAACGTACTTGAATTGTAATTTGCTCATAATACCCTCATATCCTCACCGTGAGTACATTGAGACCAAGAACGCTCTGATGCTGTACTTTCTTGGCTATCTTGAATATCATGCGTATACCGATATTTTTTGTTATATCATCCTTAACGATATCCGTTCTGTCAGCAGGATCAAAAGCAACACAGTCATCTTTGATCCTGAGGATTATATCGCCCTCTTTGTGGACGACGCGCACATCTATCGTATGACTTCTCTTATCCTTGGTGAAGCCATGCTCTACTATGTTCCCTGCCATCTCCTCCATGGACAATCCCGCAAGATAAGCGCGTCTGTCGTCAATACCCCGTTCCATACAGAATTCCTGAACTCTCCTGGCTATCGTAACAACTTCATCGATCGTTCTGATGCTGATATCCATACGCTCACATGCCGGGGCACCGAAGTTATCCGGAATTACCATAAGATCATCCATCTTATGAGGGAAATGACGGCGGCATATGCATGAATAAATGACGATTATCAATATGATGACAACGCCGTTCAACACATTTGCCGCATACACACCATTCATTTCGAAAGGCTTGATCAGCAGAGCTGAGAATCCGGCCACACATACGACGCCGTCCATAAGCGCGATGAAGTGAAGTATCCCCTGTCTTCCGGATGCCTGCCAGTAACAGCAGAAGTGAGTCGCGATTATTGCGAGAGGCAGACACACAGGAAGTATGCGGAATCCCCATACTGTCATCATATATACGGGATCTGACGGATCATGGTAGAAGATGTTCGTCATCGGCTCGGCGAGAAGGATCAGAACTGCTGCAAGACCGATGAGTATCGGAAAGAATTTGCGAATCATAACACGCATTGTATCGGTCAGGGTCTGCCTGTCCTCTTCACCGACACTGACGCTTATCATGAGTCTCGACACGGCGAGCATGCCGTTAGGAAATGCCCAGAATATCGCGAGAAGGTTGTTGGCCGTTGCCATCGCAGACAGTCCGACACTTCCGACTATCACCTGGATCAGATGGTTAACGATAAATCCTCTTGCGGTCTGGTAGCCGGTCTGAACAGCTCCGGGGAAACCTGTCTTGATTATTGACGCACCCTCGCCCCAGCCAAGTCTCTTGAACGATATCTTAAATAACGACTTGCCGGTAATAAAACACTCAGCCTGAACAGCGAGAAATACCCACATTCCCAGGGATGACGCCAATGCGAGACCAAAAGCCTCAAGCCTCAATACCTTTACGAACAGAAAGTTCAGCATGAGATTGACAAAAATGTATGCAATACTTGCTATAAATGTCCGCTTCGACTTATTCTCAAGTGCAAGGAAAGCCGGGAACTGACAGCCTAATATCAGCGGTAAAACACCGATTGCCTGACCTATCAGATACTTATTGAACAGAGACCTGACAACTTCATCACCCGTGAATACTCCTGTGAGGTCAAATAACCCGAGCACAAGAAAAATGCCGATAAAAAGAACTGAGATTGCCGAACTCACAGCCACATTGACTGCGAAGCAATTCTGCATCTTCTCCCTGTTATTCTGCCCCATATATTTGCCGCACAGGATGACGGAACCGCCTGACAGCATCAGGCACACCGCCTGCAGGAACAGCTGGAACGGCAGGAAAAGACCAACCGCACTCATCGCATCAACGCCAACATAATTGCTTGCGAAGATGCTCGATACAATGCCGTTGACCGCACCTATTCCGGCAAGTATTATCTGCACCGGAAGAAGGCGGAACATCAGCCTCGTAAGCATTTTTGTATTAGTTGTTATCGTTCCGTCATTATTGCTGTTTGTGTTTGCTGATTCATTCATTACAAAACATCCTCCAGGAATCTTCGAAGACCGGGAACGGCTTTATTAGCATCCTCAAGCCCGTTATCACCGATCTCGATGATCTTATTAGTCCCGTGATAATCACTTCCGGCCGTGACATACAGATTGTATTTATCAGCAAAGGCAAGCATCTGATCGCGCAGTTTATCGGTAAAGCCGGAGTAATAGGCTTCAACGCCCATAAGACCATAGTCCATCAACCTGCAAAGTCTGTTCTCCATCTCCTCACCGAGTATCAGCTGATCACCGGACCCGTAACATGGGTGGGCAAGTACAGGTATGCCTCCGCTTCCGAGAATGGCTTCTATGGCTTCCTCGGGGCGGATATAATAACTCTTGGTCTTAATATTATTAAGATATCTCTCCATCGCAGTCCTCATATCGGGTGAGTAACCGTGCTTCACAAGGAGATTCGCGATATGCGGCTTACCCGGGTTATCAAGATGAAGCACCCCGTCGACTTCGTCTTCCGGCAGTTCAATACCAAATTGTGTCTTTAGCCCGGCAATCCTTGCTTCGGCCTTGATCATGCGGAAGCTGTGACCTCTGTCCACAACTTCCCTGATTGGCTCTTTGGTATTGTCATAGTTGAATCCGAGTATGTGATACTTGCCTTCGTCGTCTTTGCACGAGAATTCGATCCCCGGTATGTAAATCGGCATATCAGGTCTATCCGCAAGTATGTCATCCATCAGATAACTGCTCTTGATTGAATCATGATCAGTAATCGAGAACACCTCTATCCCGGCATTGCGGATATGATCTAAGATCTCCTCCGGGGTGTCAGTCCCGTCAGAGATCTTTGTGTGCATGTGAAGATCGATCTTCCCGGGAAGGCTCATCACGCAACGCGCCTCAGAAAAGCAATGAATCAGTCTTGTCGAGAAGTCTCAGAAGTTCCGACTTCCACATCTCAATCTCTGCTCTGCCCTGTTCCGTCTCAAGACCTTTGCGGCGGATCGATCTCCTGATCATACGCGTGTAGCCTATTATCCTTGCCTTATCTTCCACCTCGCTGATCCTTGCCTCATCATCAGTTCCGAGGTATTCGGCGAGCGACTTCCTCCAGAATCTTCTCCCGGTGTCGAAATCAAAGCCCTGGAATTCCTTAATCTGTTCATGGTCATATTCAGAATATCCGACAAAAGAGTTATACATCGATGCAAGCTCAAAAACAGGGTGTCCCACTGCCAGCGTATCCATATCGATAAGAAGGACCTCATCGCCCTGGAGCATAACATTCTTCGTGTGATAGTCGCCGTGGATCATATGGTCATCGAGAGGAACCCCTTCGACAAGGAATAAAAGCTTATTGCCGGCTTCTTCGGGAAGATAATCACGCATGAATGCCGCCCAGCGCAAGACAGTCTCCTTAAGATCGGGGAGCTTGCCGGCAGGAACTTCCGTTCCGTGAATCTTCTTCAGAAGGGCAACAAATTCCCTGACACACCAGTCAAACTCAGAGGGTTCTGAGGCCAGTATCTTAGAGAAAGATTTTGCATTAAGAAGTTCAAACACCGATCCGTAGCTCTCCCCGACTCTGACAACATCGTAGGAAATCGCCGTCGGGATTCCCAAAATAAGTGCGAGCTTGGCAACTTCACGCTCATGCTGAATGTCCTCGAGAGCATCGGCGTTGTTATATACCTTGACAACATTATCCTGGTCGATCCTGTAGATCGTGCCGTTAGCACCTCTCCCGATCGCTTCGCACCCTGTGACGTCAACTATCCGGTACGCCTTCTCGACTGTCATCATCTCGGTAAAACCGGTCATGTCAAGTATCTCGTATACGTCAGAATTGGCATTGATAATCTTGAAATCAGGATTGGACTTCTTCGTCCTCAAAAGTACCCTAAGACCGGCAGATGATATATATGCCAGCTTCTCCATGTCAATGACGACGGGGCAATTTCCCTTGCCGTCAAGCTGCTGTCTTATCATCTGTTCAACATCATTGGCATTGTTAGAATCGATCTTACCTGACAGTACAATCTTAACGCAATCATTATTCATTTGTGCAAACTCCCGTAAGTCTGAGATCAACCGATATCAAGGATGTCAGCAAAACCGGTAACTTCAAATATCTCCATGATGGTACTGTTGACATTGATGATCTTCATTGAACCCTGCTTGCTCATTGTCTTGTGAGCGGACAGGAGTACACGGAGTCCTGCAGAGGAGATGTATTCCAGGTTCGCGAAATCAATTACAAGCTCTGTCGCATTACCCAACGAATCTTTAAGTTCGTTCTCAAAATCAGGAGATGTGATGGTATCAAGTCTCCCCTCCAAAGCAAATGAGACCTTGCTGTTTTCCACTGACTTGTTGATATTAAGCATTGATGCTCCTCCTTAGTAAAGATGGTCGTGATTCATGACTTGTATTTTAACATAAATAGGCATAAAGGAAAAATACGAAAGAAGTCTTCATTTTATTTTTACATTTTGTATAAGCAGTGTCTTATATTTTATTGCACTTTGGCATCATCGTTCTTCTTGTTATCAGCCTTGTTAAGTGCGACACTATATGCGTGCAATTCTGTTTATAATACGGCAGGTCTGAGTATATGAAGAATATTTTGTCTGTCTCTGATACATATGAAGGTACACACCTTGATGTGAAGCGCTCCGGTGCGACGATCAAGGCTTATGGCATGGAGCCGTTTATCGCTGTCAGTGAATTCATCCACAGAGACGGAACAAGCGAACCGGTCGATATAGAAGATACTTTGGAATTTTGTTTCGGCGAGTGCAATCCGGATGCGGTTTTTGTAGGTTTTATTCACGGTGAGAGAACAGCAGCCCGGGTCGCATCAATACTTGCCAAGCACAATCCTTCCATTGTGGTATCCGACCCTTCCATCATCTCTGACAGCGGCGAGTTGTGGATGACAGAGAAGACGTACAATGTCGTATCCACCGCTATTTTTGACCTGTCAACACATATAATCATCAACCATCTCGAGGCTGAACTGTTAGCAGGATTCGAGTGTATGAGTTCATATGATTTCGAGCGTGCCGCGCGGAAGCTGAGCAGTTGCTTCAATGCATCCCTCTACATAAAGGGTTGCTCGAGAACCGGCAACCACGGACTGTTCTGTGACTCATCAGGACTTACATGGGTCGATGACGACCGCTCGCGAGCCAATCCGGAGCTGTCCCTCGGCAACGCCTTGAACTGCGAACTTGCTCTCGGCGTCACCGGAGTCAAGGCAATCACAAATGCCATCTTCTTCACGGTCAACGGACGCCGCGTAACAGAATCCATCCCGGTACCACAGGTTGCCCCCACCCTCATCTCTCCTGCCAAATCACTGAGAGATATCGCCAGAAGCATTGATCCGATTACCGAAGGCACAAAAGGCACCGTATCTGAGATCAGAGTTTCCTCGCCTGCAAAAGCGGCCTCAGCATCATCCCGCAATATCAACGACTCACTGACGGCGCTTGCCGGTATCAGGAAGCGTCTGGAGGAGCTGAAGAAGAGCTCAGGATCTTAAATTCCCTGCTTCAGACCACAACCCTGTATCATTGTTCTTCCCCGGTAACACTGACATCACCGGGTTCGCTGATGTCACTACTCTCCCCGGCATCCTCAGTCACCTCCGGTTGCGCACTGCTCATGCGGGTGACATAGTCATCTGCCGGCATCGGCTTGGCATAGTAGTAACCCTGAATCATGTCGCAGCCCTCCGCCGCGAGGAAGTCCACCTGGGCCTTGTCTTCGACGCCCTCGGCGACGGTGACCATGTTGAGACCCTTGGCGAGTCTGATAGCTTCCTTGACAACGATGTGTTCACGTTCCTGATCGTCGCTGCCGCGGAAAAATCCGGCGTCAAGCTTGAGGACGTTGAGCGGCAGATCTTTCAGGGAATTGAGAGATGAATAGCCTGCGCCGAAGTCATCCATGGACACGGCAAAGCCGTACTGCTGCAGGTTAGAGATCGTGTGGAGGAGGGCGTTCTTGTCGTCGAAGAATGCACTTTCGGTGAGCTCGATCTCGACGAGGTTGTGAGGGCAGCCCTCGCTGTCGATGATGTCCCTGATCTGCTCGGCAAGGTCGCTCTCGACGAAGTGAGCTCTGGATACGTTGACAGACACAGGAACGCATTCGTATCCTGCATCGACCCAGCGCTTCTGGTCACGTGCCACATGCCGTATCATATAATGATCGAGTTCGGTGATAAAGCCTGACTCCTCGAAGATCGGGATGAACTTGCCGGGAGGCACGATTCCTGTCTCCGTCTGCCACCTGACGAGCGCTTCGGCACCCATGAGCTTGTCGGTGCGAGGGTCGTATTTGGGCTGGTAATAGACGATGAACTCCTCTTTGTCGATGGCGCTCTGCTGCCTCTCGTTGACGTTGTCGATCCACTTCTGGTCGTTAAGAAGTTTCCTGTCGAATACGGCGATGCCGGACTCGCCGGAATCGGAGATCGATATGCGGGCCGCACATGCGTTGTTGTAGTACATTTCGAGCTGAGGATCCCTGTTCCTCTCCGGCGTAGCGGGTATGAAATCAATTCCGGCCTGGAAGTTGAACCTGTGGTTGGAATCGACCTTCTCGAGTTTGCTGATTATGCTGTGGATCCTCATCTTGAGGTCATTCTCATCTGTATATTTGATGAGCATCGGAAACGAAGACGACGTGCGCGCGCACATGTCCTTCCTGTCTATATTCTCGGTTATTGTTTTGTAAACTTTGGCGAGCATCTCTTCGCCTTCCTCTACAGAGTGGCAGAGCACGTAGTTACGGAACTTCACAAAAACAAGATTCACCACAGCAAACTTACTCTTGCGTGAAGAAAACTTACGCAGCTTCTCCTCGCCCTTGATCAGGAACCACATCCAGTTGTGATTATCCGATACATAATCCATAAACAGGAGCTTCGTCATCCTGCGATGGCTGGCAAGGTGCGTGATGGAATTGACTATTAAAACCACAAACAAAACTAAGATTACTATGCCGATTACCGCCGCAAAGATTATCGAGAAAACATAGTCAAGCGTAGTTATTGTCATCTCGGCGCGGTAGAAAAATGTTGAACCGTCGGCCAGATCTTCTACCCCGACCCAGAAACTCAGATCCAGATCCTCACTCTTGCCTAAAGTCGAGAAGAAAAGTGAGATATCATCACTCTCAAAATTAGCATTCACAACACTGTCATCACCCATTACCGGAGGCAGATACCCGGTGTTTGTGTCACCGTATATCCGCACATGCTGACTGTACGGCGTTCCGTCAAATGAAGAGACGGAACTGCTCTTAGTCATATCAATCGTATCTTCACCGTTAGTGAACTTGACGTTGCCTTCATTATCGACGATCTTATACGTGCCTATCGCCTGACTCAGTAATTCATAATCGACCTGCTTGCCTTCAGCTACCGATGAGTCATAAATCTTTGCCATCGACATTGCGTAGTCGATCTCGGAATATGCCCTCGACAGCAGATAATGTGTCGTGAACACAACCATCGCCAGTGACAGCACGGCACTCATAAAAACGAACATGAAGAAATAAAAGATGATCGCCCCCACAACATGAGGCTTCCTGAGCTTGAGCGCCTTCTTCTTATTACGCTTGATCTCCTCTTTTGTCATGACCTTGCTGTCCATATCCCTATTCCTCCCCGTGCACCTCAGTCATCATTTCTGTAATCGTCAACATCAAATCTCAGATCCTTATAATAGAAATCCCTGTCCTCTTCAGTTATTCTCCTGACCACCCTGCACGGATTGCCAACAGCAACAGAGTTATCGGGAATGTCCTTAGTCACGACGCTTCCTCCGCCGATGACCA
>DFIB01000133.1 GCA_002371375.1 Mageeibacillus sp. UBA3708
TCCATAACGGGCATACCTGCCTCGGGTCCGATATCACCGAGTCCGAGCACAGCCGTTCCGTCTGTTACTACGGCAACAAGGTTATGACGTCTTGTATATTTATATGAGAGATCCACATCTTTCTGTATCTCGAGGCAAGGTTCTGCAACACCGGGAGTATATGCTATTGCAAGCTCCTCCTTTGTTCCAACAGGTGCTCTTGAGATTACTTCGATCTTACCCTGCCACTCAGTATGCTTCTGAATAGCCTTTGATTCATTAGCCATATGAATACCTCCAATTTCTATTTGCTAATATATTGTATAGGTTTCGCCTCGAAAATGCTATTAAAAAAGGTTAACTTTTATTAGTTTTATTGATTATTCGGATACTCTGGGTGTATGTGTATGCATATGCGCAGATCCTTGCGAAACACATGTAATACCAGACGTCAAGGAAGCTGTGAATGATTGCATACGCAGTTCCGGACAGATATGACACGAGTGATACAAGAAATCCCAGCAGCATGTAGATCACATATGTGCCTGTAATATCACGGAGTATCAGGATGTAAAACCCTCTCGTTCTTCTGGCACTGTCACCAATCGAAGCAAAGAATCCCTTGTCTCCCGACAGGTAGCAAACCGGTATCGTACACATTATCGGGATCGCCAGAAGGAAAAGTATCAAGAGGTATACCGCAAGCAGAGCAAAAGGAATGAATATCACCGAGAACACAAGGCACAGTATGATAAACCTGCCCAAGAATACGGATAAAGGTATATTCTCCCGCCCGTTCTTGCTTCTGAGATCACGAAGCACAAGACCGGAATAGAACAGAGACGTCATGATGCATATGTACAGGACAAGAACCGTAAGGAAAAGAAACATCCAATTCTCATAAGTCAAAGGAATAACGGCAAGTTCATCCGTCATCTGTTCGGCAGTCATTATGTTGCGGAACCAGACATAGAACTGCGAGAAGTCAGAATACTCGGGAGGCAGAAAGTTCAAGGCTGCCTTGATACAAAGCATAAAAATAAGTATTATCTTAGATACGATGCCTTTGCCGAGTTTATCAATATTAAAGTAATTCCCGGCCCACATCTTGAGATTTACAAAAAACACTTATGACTCCTTTTGTAATAATTACTCTAAAATTTCGCATATAATAAATAAAAAATCAAGAATAATGACCAAATCCCGTAATAACAACATATGATATTATAATTAAGAATATTAAGATTCAGGCGGTATATTTTATGAATGGTTTTACTGTAAATCCAGATCTTCTCTGCGTCATCCCACCGGAGCTTCATAAGGTTGAAGATATAACAAGGATCCTCGATGAACATCCCGAGATCAAATTTGTATCTCTCGTTGCCGTTGACTTGGCAGGCAATGACACCGATGAGAAGATACCGATCGCTGATTTTCACGACAATCTGACGAATTATCTCAATGGTGAAGCTGTTCAGACAGACGGATCTTCTGTTGTTCTTCCGGGTATCGCCACACTTAACGACGGCAAGGTCGATCTTATTCCCGACCCGGATGTCGTCTGGTACATAGATTATAACTACTCGCATATAGATACGAAGACAGGCCTTCCGATAGGAACACTCCGTATTCCCTCTTTCCTTGAGCACAACGGAAAGCCGGTCTGTTCAAGGTCGGTTCTGAAGAAGTCGGCCGGATTCTTTGAGAAGACGCTCACAGAGCATCTCAAGGCTAATCCCTCGCTTTGCGAAGAGATAGGCTTCACGGTTGATGAACTTGATCATATCAATCTCATCATGGCGACGGAGCTTGAATTCTGGGTTAATTCACCGGATGAGAAGATCAGTACGGAACAGCTTACGATATCCCAGGAGCTCCAGGAGCAGTACTGGAAGAGGACAAAGGGCGTTGTCAGAACAGCACTTGAACAGGTCATACTTCTTCTCGATCTCTACGGGTTCAATCCTGAGATGGGACACAAGGAAGTCGGAGGCGTTAAGGCCGCTATATCGTCTTCCGGTGATTACCATTTCATCATGGAGCAGCTTGAAGTTGACTGGAAGTATTCGGACGCTCTCCAGGGTGCTGACTATGAGCTTTGTGCCAGGATATTCATCAAGGAGGTCTTCAGACTTCACGGTCTTGACGTAAGCTTTGATGCTAAGCCGCTGGACGGGGTTGCAGGATCAGGCGAGCACACGCACGTTAATGCCGTTGCATTCCTCAAAAGCGGCAAGCGAGTTAATCTCTTTGCTCCCGCCGACATGAAGAAGGATTATCTCAGCCGTCTGGGATGGGGTTCACTGTTCGGTATCATGAAGCATTACGATCTCATCAATCCTTTTGTGTCGTCTTCTACCGATGCATTCAACAGACTTCAGCCGGGCTTTGAGGCACCTACTCATTGCGTTGCCTCAATAGGAATGGATGTTCTCACACCTTCACGTAACCGTTCGGTACTTCTCGGCGTTGTAAGGTCAGAAGACAAGAAAGCCGTCACCAGATTTGAGCTGCGTGCTCCCAACCCTCACACCAACACATATCTTTGCCTGGCCGCCATCTATCAGTGCATGCTTGACGGTATCGAGTATATGATTAGATCAGGCAAAGATACAAAAGCACTTGAAGCTGAATTCACCAAGCCTTACGGGACACCGGGAGATTATCTTGATACTGACAGACTATACAGATGCGAGGAAGACATCTTCGAGTCTATGACAAGCGACGAACGCGACCGATTGTTCGGTAAGCCTGCTGCGACAGTATATGATTCAATGCTCGTTCTGTCTGAACACAAAGGTGTTACGGATATACTCTGTGCAGGTGATGTTTTTGACAGAGTTATCCTTGATTCATATGCAAGAGCCATGCTCGAGCGCTGGGAGATGGAACTCCGCGAGAGGATCATTCCCGAGAACAGGTCCAAGATAAGGAGTTATACGAAGAGACATGACGATTCATGCGGATATGATTCTGCCAGATGGGCTGAGATCATGGAACTCCGGGAGTATCTTGCAAAGAATACTGATACATCTTCCTCGCTTTTTGACCGTATCAAAGAGGCGATCGCATCAGGTGATGCAGCCGGAGTCTCTGAACTTCAGATCGAGATGAACAACAAAATGAACATCTTAAGAGAGAAATACAGAGACTACTGCAATAATCAAATATAATGCGTTCCGGTTCGATCAGTATATTCGCCACAACTCTTCTATTCCCGGTGATCCTTGTCGGCTGTTCTTCGAAGCCTGATATCACGGAGGATGAACTGACCGGTATCGCAGGTTCTTTCATAAGTGCGATGGCTAAGAATGATCAGAACAAGATCCGTGAATATACTAAGAACTACGATTATGAGACAGATACTTCAACAATAAGTCAGAAGTCGGCTGATTCTTTGGAGGTACTGAGACATGCCATCTCCCTGGCTTCCGTAACAGATCACGAAGAGCCTGAATATGACAGCGAGAGCAGGTCAATTAAGATCGATATCACTTTCTCATATATCGATCTTTCAGATTTCAGCGATTCGCTTGACACGGAATTTCTTAAGAAGGAAGAATTGATCAGCGCTCTTGATAATTACACCAAACGCAAAGAAGTCGGACTCGATGTCAGATACGTATATATCGAGGACAGCAGCTCCTATAAGATATCAGCTTCCTCTGCTCACAAGATTTTCGATCTTATTGCAAAAGAAATGAACTCACTTCCCGTCCCTGTCATGATCAGTGAACAGGACGGCGAGGACATGTTTGCAGCACGTCTTAACGAGATCGCTCAGGGAGAACTCGGAAGCTTTCCGGATCAATACTATAACGACAACGCATTCCGTCCTTACGATAATATTGTGGTAAGAGGAACGGGATACAAGACAAAGAAAGCTGTAGGTGATTTCCTTGTTGCATACATGTCTTATGTGATGTCACATGAATACAAGATAACGGAGACTGAACCATATCACTATGAATTCAGGGGCAATGCTCCCTCTTCCGTTGAATTATCTCAGGCTCTGATGACTGACGAATTCCTGACGCAATACTTTATGAATTTTATCCGTTATACCCACCTCGGCTGGGATCTCAGCAGAATGTGGGATGATCAGTCTGCGCTTATCTACAGCACATTGACCAAAGCAATCCCCGGCTGCACTGCGGAAGACTACGGATTATCCGCCAACGTTCTGTACAGGCCTGAAGACTATGGTCAGGATGATATACCGCCATTGAGCATCAAAGGCAATTACATCATTGAACCGGCCTCCACCATATATAACATTGAACACGGATTAAGCTGGGAACGTGTATACAAACTTAACGAGGCCGCCATCAAGCAGCTTTACGATGATGGCGAGATGGGCGAGAGTATGTATAACTACATGATGGAGAATCTCAATCCGGAGAATTACGGGTTCACAACCGATGACAGTCAATCGGCCACAGGTTATCCCAACCAGGCCGTAGGAACATATGAACAAGTTCCAGAATGGTGTGATGACGGCAGCATAGTTTACGGATATTCAAATCCCGATGACAACGGATACTGGATGTTCTACTCCAAATCACCTTCAGTGCTTGATACCGTTACATACTACATAGATAACTCCGGGATAAGACTTACATGCCATTTCATGGATCAATATCCGGAGGGAACAAAATTCTATATAGACTGGTGGAAAGACGGTGAACAGGTCGTGGATGATGATATTGTCACGATCGGACCGGGCGAGTCTTCCGAGATAGATACGGTCCTGCAGACATCCGGAATGCCCGGACCAGGTAAATACGAGATGCGCGTATGGGAGAATGCCGATAACAGGCATGTGCTCGCATACGTGATCATTTACAGGTAATTCATTACCTTTGCATTTGCGGAAGATGCAAGACTTGCTGCAATGCTTTCCGTGATTCCTCTTACTATTACAGCATCTCCTGCCTTCTCGCAATCACATCCGTCAAAAACAGCAATATCGCTTATATTCCAGAAGATGAAGTCACATTCCACATCGGAATAAGGAATGGATACTCTATTCGCAGGAACGCTCCAGGGACGAACAAACTCACTCGTCCTGCATGCTGCAAGTTCAATAATATCGCCGCATACAGCCGAAGCTGTAGGAAGGCTTCCTGCTCCCTGCCCGTAGAACAAAGTCTCGCCGACAAAGTCGCCTTCAACAGCGACACAGTTGAAAACATCATCGACGTTACCGATAAGCTTGCCGACAGAAACAAAATGGGGCTTTACATAAGAAGCACACATGTCTCCGAACCTCTTGAAGCATGCTATCAGCTTGATCTTGCATCCGATTCCGGCGGCAAAATTAATATCATCAAGAGTTACGCCCGTGATTCCGTCGGTGTCGATCTCTTCCGGTGACACATACATACCGTCCATCGCAATCGTGGACAAGATCGATAATTTACGCTGAGCATCGATACCCTCAACATCTGCCGTGGGATCAGCTTCGGCATAACCATTGGCCTTAGCCTGCAAAAGCGCGTCAGAATAAGACAGATCCTTGTCCTTCATGGAAGATAGTATATAGTTGGTCGTTCCGTTAACAATACCGCATATCTTGACGATCTTATTCGCGGCAAGACATCTGTACAAAGGCCTGATTATCGGTATTCCGCCGCCTACTGCCGCCTCAAAAAGATAAGAGCAGTTATTGTCTGCTGCGATCTTAAGGAGCTCGGGGCCCTTGGTGCTTACAAGCTCTTTGTTGCTCGTTACGACCGATATTCCCTTAGACAGAGCTCGCTTGGTGAATTCATATGCAATACGTGCGCCGCCGATAGTCTCAACACAGCAGTTGATCTCCGGATCTTCAAATACTTCTTCGGCATTGTGTGTGATTATTCCGGCGAAAGGGCTGTCAGGGAAATCCCTGATATCAAGGATCCTCTTAATAACTACATCTTCACCGCATCTTTTTTTGATGATCTCGCGATTTGTCGTCAGAACCTCTGCAGTTCCGCATCCGACAACACCAAATCCCAAAATAGCTATGTTATACATCTATTGCCTCCGTATAATTTATTCTCTGCTAAGGATACTGCAATTACGAACTCCTGTTATCTTGCCGATATCAGAGATTATGTCCTCTACCGATCCGAGTATTGAACCGGTATCAAATGATATTGAGATATCTGCAAGACCGTTGATCGGAATATTCTGGTTGATAGTCAATATATTAGCTCTGTAAGCGGAGATAATATTGATTATCTGTGACAGTATCCCCGGAAAATTCTCAACACTGAACAATATTGTCACCTTCCTGCCGTGATCGGCATAGAAAGGAAGAATGGTATCTTTGTATTTATAGTAAGCTGAACGCGACAGTTCCAACTCCTTGCAGGCATTATTGATCGAAGGAGACTCACCTGTATTAAGTCTTCTCTTCACCTCCATTACCTTCAGAAAAACTTCGGGCAAAACGCTCTTCTCAACAAGAAAGTATTCACCTTTGGGTTCACTCATCTTAATACTCAGACCTCACATATTGTTCGTGTGTGGCGTACAATTGTACGCGCGTTGCAATAATAACACAATCACAACAACCTTGCAACCATAGCATTTAGGGCTTTTCCACGGTGACTAATACTGTTTTTGACTTCGGGGTCCATCTGTGCTGTTGTCATGCCGAATTCAGGCACAAAGAAGATCGGATCATACCCGAACCCGTTCTC
>DFIB01000022.1 GCA_002371375.1 Mageeibacillus sp. UBA3708
TTTCAAGATCCGCGCCTTTTGCGAGGTTGTTCTCGCGAAGTGCTTGAATATATTATCAAGCGCTCCCCATAAAGTCAAGCGGTTTTTGAGCCGATTTTCAGAAATTTTTCCATTTATTATAATTTACATCCACGAAATAATTCTGATACCTTTCTGTTATCTATCTGACAAATTAACTTAACCTGTCATTAATTGATTCGGATGTGCCTGAATCGTAGAATATATACAGGATAGTCTTGGGGGACAAGGCCTATCAGAAAGGAGTCATATTATGTGCAATGTATCTGAGAAGATAAATGAACTTAATCTTGATGAATTGATATCAATAAGCGGGGAGGACAATGAGGTATTCCCTTACCTCTGGTCACTCGCAGAGGAGAAGAATTGCATCTATGCAGACGGCAGCATCGATACCGGTGCGCTGAGCATCAGAATAACAAGAGATGAGATGACGACGCTGGCAGAACTGGGAAGGGAATACTATCCGAATACTGACGGAAGTATGATCGGCAAACCGGCGTTCGGGCATCTGGAGCCTGTCGCCTGACATCTTATCTGCCTTGAACAGATCAACAAGGCCGCCATACGGAGTGATCCGCGGCGGTCTTTATTATGTCTGGCATTAATAACAATTCTTCTCACATCCGGCAAGTGTGTCGCCTCTGTATTCCAGCTTCAGCGAGAAAAACCTTTCCCCTTCCTCTTTATACAGGCAGTCGAACATCACCTTATCCCCTTCCCAAACGGGAAGACCGTATATGTCAGCTGACGGTATCCACATCAGTTCACCCTCATCACAGTTCCCGGGAACAACATCACGCATCCCCTTATATTCGGCAGTAAAAACATGCATATACTCAACGCCGTATCTGTCCGACACAAACGTAACCAATCCCCGGTACTTAAAACAGCTCAGCTCGTCACTTCGTATCCCCGTCTCCTCCAATATCTCACGGCGGCAGCATTCTTCAGGACTCTCACCCTTCTCAAAGTGACCGCCTACCCCCAGATACTTGCCCGCATTCGGATTACTGTCCGAACGCTTGTGAATAAAGAGGATATCATCCCCCCGGCTGATATAACAAAGCGTAGTGAGTTCAGCTTCAGGCATTATCAGAAGCAACCTTCACTTCGGAAGGAGCCTGTCTGTTCATTGACAGGAACATCTGGCGGTCGGAATTGACCTTATTGATAAGATAATCGGAAGCATCGAGCTTAAATGTCTCAAAAAGAGCGCACCACTTATCGGCAATACAGACGATCAGGCTCTCGCGGTGCTTCGGCGGTATGAGCGTAAGCGGGAACATATGCTTCCTTATAATGTCCTGCTCTGTCGTATTCATCTCGAAATCCCTCACGGCATTCTCCATTGCCTTCCTCGGATGGGTAAAGCCGTGGATCCTTCTGCCCGGGACTTCTTTATCGTGCCAGTCATAAAGGAAATAATCGTGGAGCAACGCCCCCCTCACGAGGCTGTCCCTGTCGACCTTTATGCCGAATCTGTTCTCAAGGAAATGAGCGATAAGGAGGCTGTACTTGGCAACGGATACACAATGCGAGAACACCGTGGTCGTTCCGTGCTGGATATAAGTCTTCATCGGTTCGATCGATTCAGAGAAGATCACATCACTGCCCCTGGTAATCAGTTCCTTCGCCAGGCGGTATTCAGACAGTTGGTTCTTGTTGTTCTGAACTTCTTCCATCAGCCACTTCCTTGTTGTATTTAAGATGAATATATTCTTTTTCAGGGCAAAATTCAACCGTAAATGCTATTTATATTGCAAAATACGCGTCCTGAATTATAATATGCAAACTGATTACAAACAAAGGAGGATTATCATGGCAAAGGCAGGATCCAAAGACCTTACCAAGGGGAACGAACTGCAGGTCGTTGTCATGTTTGCAATCCCTCTTTTCCTGAGTAATCTCCTTCAGCAGGCCTATAATCTTACTGATATAACGATCATCGGCAACGCACTCGGTGATGATGCACTCACCGCAATAGGTACAGTATCCATAATCTCCGACCTCTTCCTGTCACTGATATTCGGAATGAGCAACGGTTTTGCTATAGTGGTCTCCAAGTATTTCGGGATGGGCAATGAGAAGAAAATGAGGCAGGTAGTTGCCAACACGGCGGTCCTTGCGGTCATCTGGGGAATAATAATAACGGTCGCCGGAACTTTGTGCCTGCGCCCGCTGATGAGACTTCTTGACACTCCGGACAGCGTATTCGAAGCAGGTTATTCATACGCAATCATCATCCTGGGATTCGTCATATTCTCCTTCACTTACAACATTCTCGGAGCACTGCTCAGGTCCATCGGCAACTCGTCTGCGCCCTTCTGGTTCCTCTGCGTATCAGTTGCGGGCAACATTATACTCGATCTGCTCTTTGTGACTGTGTGGGGATGGGGGCTTCCCGGCGCTGCCGTTGCCACCATCATTGCCCAGACCATATCAGCCGTCGTATGCCTGATCTACATAAGGTTCAAGGCGCCGTTACTTCATTTCGGCAGGGAAGATATTAAGCTTGACAGGAACATGCTGTCCGAACTGATATCGGCAGGACTTTCTTTCGCGCTTATGTTCGCGGTCGTAAACATCGGTACGGTGATCCTGCAGAGAGCGATCAACGGATTGGGTGACACTACAATCGCCGCCCATACAACAGCCCGCAAGATATCATCCCTTTGCATGATGACGGTGGGAACCCTCGCCAACTCCATGGCTACATTTACAGGCCAGAACCACGGCGCCGGAAGGCATGACAGGATCAAGACGGCACTCCGCAAGGTTCTCCTTCTGGACTTCGGCGTCGCCACATTCATGATCATAATTATATATCTGTTCGGCGGGATGTTCACGAAGCTCATATCCGGCTCGTCCAATCCGGAACTCATCGCGACGGCCACATTCTATCTCAGGTTCGACCTGCCGTTCTATTATGTCCTCGCAATACTTCTGGTTGTAAGATGCACACTTCAGGGATTGGGATCCAAGATAACGCCGCTCGTGGCAAGCCTTATGGAAATGGCACTCAAAGCCCTGACGGCAGGGATCCTTGTCAAATATCTGGGATATCTTGGAATTGCTATGTGCGAACCTATTATCTGGACGGTATGCGCAGTCTACATACTGATAGTATTCTTCAAGAATCCTAACATCAGGAAGCTTCGCTCCCAAAAAGCAGCCGGCGGTTCAGCCTGATTAGAATTTGTACTTCTTCCTGATCCTCAGGTTCCACCAGATCTTCCACGTATCACCGAACATCCTGAAGATGGCGCCGAGGCTTATCCTGGAGAAAGACCCTTCCCTTACATAATGCACGACAACAGGCATCTCCGCGATCTTCGCCTTCCTGGAATTCGCCAGCGCCAGCTGCTCTATATCGAAAGCATAGCTGTTGATCTTCTGCACCTTGCCTATCGCCCTGAGCAGATCGCCCTTGTACAGCTTAATGCCGGTCTGCGTATCCTTGCACTTAAGCCCGAAGAGCACCTTCAGCATTATGTAATATCCCCACGATACGAACTTGCGCATAAACGGGTAATTGAGCTGGGAATCCTTATGCATCTTCGAGCCGATAACAACATCCCAGTCGCCTGTATCGAACTTCTCCACAAATCCCGGAAGAAGACTTGCCGGGAGCTCCAGATCAGCATCTATGAACCCGACGATACTGCCCTTGCTGTTACTTATCCCGTGTAGTATCGCACCGCCTTTGCCGCGGTTTACTTCATAGCCGCAGTCCCTGACACCGGGAATGAACAGACAGGCCCGCTCCACCTCTGACGCGGTATTATCCCTGCTCCCGTCGTTAACGACTATTATCTCATGATTGATATCTGCAGATATCAAAGTATCCGAGATTATCTTGAGATTATTGAAGATGTGATCTCCCTCGTTATATGCCGGAACTATTATGCTGACAAGTTCGGAATGACTCATTATCAGAACCTCCCTCCACCGCCGCCGGAGTGACCGCCGCCGCCTCCGCCGCCACCGCCGGAGTGGCCGCCGCCTCCTCCGCCGCCGCCATGGTAGCCGCCTCCGCCGCCACCGCCGGAAGACTCGGTATGGTAAGTAACAACAACCCTCTGTCTGAGGAATTTCTCATTGGATTCCGTGCCTGTAGCACCCTCAAGATATTCTTTGTATTTGGGCGCTGCATCGAGCTTGCCCTTGCGCAGGGCAATGAGACAGATGATAGCGGCAAAGAACAGCGGTATTCCGACACAGACCAGCGTGACATAACCGAATCCGCTGAAGCTGTAGTCGCCGAGTTTGCCGAGAACATTTACTATCGCTCCCGAATAATCCCCGTCAGAGAGCTGCTGCTTATATGTCCTGAATATCCTGTCGCACTCACTGTTGCTTACTGCAAAATAAGCTGATCCGTTAGTGAACAGCCTGAAATATCTCATACCCGGCTCATCTATCTCAAGGTCGATGAGTATGCATATTCCCGAATTGTCGCGGAGTGTATTCTTAGCACACTTGTCCTTATAGTAATCAGCCGCAAACTGATTGCAGTCTCCGTCGGAATTCGTGTAGTGCCTGCTTCCCTTGATATCTCCGTTCTTATTCCTTGTGGTAACGATAACAACATTGATGTCTTTTGCCTTCTGAAGCTCCTTTGCTGCTGCCTCGAGTTCGGCGATCTCATCCGCAGTGAACGTATTTGCATGGTCATCAATGACCACCTTCTTAGCCGGAGGGACAGACATGAAGATATACAGCCCGATGCTCACGAGACAGAGTACGGCGATGGCGATCGTCATTCCCGTCGACATAAGGGTGAACTCACCCCACATCGACTTCTTAACGGGCTTGTTACTGTTATTGCTCATCCTGCCACCCCCGAAAGATATATTCCCAAAGCGAGGCGTACAAAGCATGCCAGTATCGACAGAAGCGTCATAAACAGCACAAGTCCTTTGACCCTGCTAATCGGTCTTATGCCGGCGACTTCTCCCGTCTGACCGTTCATCGCGAAATAATAATATTTGCCGAGATACTTATAGCTCAAGAACCACACCGGAAGGAGCGCATAGTGTGCTTCCATATGTGTGATCTTACTGTTGTCCTGCTTGATCTTGACGCTGTCATACTTCTTCGTAAGTTCCTTGAACTTCACTCCCTGATAGCCCTTGATCCTCTTGATGGCTCTTTCCTTCAGAGCTTCCACATTCTGGTCGTACTTATCGGCGAAAAACCCGGGGATATACTTGTAATCATAAGGGATGAGCTGACTGTAGTTATAGGGCTCGATAGCCTCCATCAGCGCATCGTCGATCCTCGTCTCACCGTCGAAAGGTATCTTCCTCCACATATACTTACCGCTGTTGGTAACATCATAGTATCTCATCGTGGTGGTGGTCTTGTTGCCGCTGTGCGAGACTGAATCCTTGCGGCACTCGGAATTGACATCCAGCTGATAGTCAACGTCAAAGAGCCAGAACGGAACATAAAGGCCTGTGATCTTCTCGATATTCTCCTGTGACACGAACTTGATCGGGGTCCATCTGCCACCCTTACACCACTTGAGGAACGCAGCCTCGGCACTCTCCTTCGAATACTTGAAAGGAATAAGGAATCTGGGCTTGAATTCGCCCGTCAGTCTGTCACCGATAAGTGCCGGCGATCCGCAGAACGGGCAGAAGGACGCGCTTGTATTGGCTGATGATACTATCGTTCCGCCGCAGCTCTTGCATGTGAACTGCATCGAATCCTCGGCATCCTCCTTGAGAGGATTGTCATCTTCCTCGGATGCCTCTGACGGCTCATTCGCATTCTCCGGAGTCTCAGGTTCCCCTGCAGGTTCAGCCGTGGCCTCGCCGGGAACGTTCTCCTTCTTCACGGGGTCTGCAGTCAGTTCGTCAACAACCGCCTCGAACTTTGCAGGATCAAAGCTTCCTCCGCAATATGCGCACTCAAGCTTCCCTGATGAGGGTTCGAACATCAGATTGGCAGAACAATTGGGACATTTTATAGTATCAGCCATATGGTTACACTATCCCCCTTCATATTTATGGACATTCCAACAGAGATTGTATCATTTTATCAGATTATTTTACAGACCGTTCTTTGATCCACTCAAGGATATCACCGTACTTCCTGTGCTTCATATCAGGGAAAGCTCTGATAATCCTTCCCCTGCCGTAGATCTTGTGTCTGGTGATGTCGTTTCTGAGCCCGGCAAGCTTCTTCTCCAGTTCCGCTTTGTGTTCTTCCGCCCGTATCTTCCCCTCATCAAGCTTTGCGATCGTCTTAAGTGTGCCGCCGCCTATCATTTCGCTCATCCCGTCGCTCACTTTAAGGATCGCCTCACGTAGCTGGGACATTCTCTCGAGTTCCTTATTGAATTTGAGAACCGCAAGTGTCGTAAGTATGATATCTGCAATGAGCACACCGTACAGAACTGCCAGAATGACACAGCCTGCCGTTACCGGGATATGGTCAACAAATCCGGCAAATAACGGCTGAATTACACGAAGCACAAAAGCGATCGCCAGTCCCCAGATAATACTGAATGACAAGCAGATATAACCGTTCAGGTTGAATTTCTCCTTACTGTAGTCCCACCATCTCGCATGGAAGAGCTTGTCCAGCAGGAATCCCGCCACCAGCTCTGCCAACGTTGCAAGGACGATGCCCACACCGAACATTACGAGAGGATTGGAAGTCTCCACGTTCCTGTCACCGAGCAGCTGCATTACGGTCAGTACAAGTACTACGCCCACGCCGTAGACGGGACATATAGGACCGTTAAGGAAGCCGCGGTTGACAACTTTGCCCAGCGTTACTGCATGGTAGGCAACCTCAACCACCCAACCTACAAAAGAGTAGATCATGAAGAACCACAGCAGTGAATAAATGCTCAATATGTGAACCCTCTCTCAGGCTCCCTGAACTCCTTGCATCTCTTGAGGAATGACCTCATCGAGGCCTCTTTATATGCAGGTTCTGTGCATTCTGCACCTATTTCCTTGAGGAAAGCCTCAGTAAACAGCGGATTAACTATGAAGAGCGGACCCAGCAGATAAGTCATGAACAGGTTGTTCCATCTGATACCTTCCTCCTTGATCCCGGGGTGAAGCCCCTCGCCGCGTTCGGCAACAAAAAGAGGTCTCAACTTATCGCCGTATCCGGCACCTTCATCAAAGAAGCACTGCGTAAACTGGCTCTTGAACCCGACTACATCCATATTCCTGTCATCACCGTACTGGCCGATCCACAGTGTGTTATAGCGGTGCATCATGTCTCTTACCGCATATGTCGGAAGTATCCCGAGACCTTTGATGTCGTGCCCGTCCTCACACTTGATTACGGATCCGAACATCTCGGACGCATTGCCGGTCAGTAGCATGAACTGTCCCGCCTCTATCTTAGCCAGGATCTCGTCCCGGTAAGGCATAAGGCTCCCTATTATCAGCTCCTGTCCCTTCTCTGTCGTCGTTCCCACATACACGAGCTTAATATCCTCACCGCAGAGGAACTGCGGCTTTGTGTGCAGATCGGTATGTATTATCTCTATTGACGGATCACATCTCTTAAGATATTCGATATTCTGGAGGTCCGCATAGAGGTTCGCTATCTCAGCAAAAAGAATCTCGATCTTCATAATTGCACCCCCTTACAGTCCTTCTTCTTCAGCGCGCTTAAGTATAATGTTGCGGCAGTCATCAACAAGATCGAAAGCATCGATACCGCAGAAGATATACACAGTATCGTCCTTCTTGAGGTCGAATTCACGGGCAGCTTTGCGCTCATCAAGCTCGTAGAATATCTTCTCTTCAGGGATACCCGCAAAGAGCAGTCTCATATAGAAGTCAGGTGCTCTGGGGCCTGTTACGATAAGCTGATCCATCAGGGGATCATTCATCATCTCAAAATCGCAGTCGTACAGCCAGCATGTATTCTCGGACCAGTGCCTCTCGTCCTTGTAACAGCTAATCAGAAGGAACATCTTCTTGTGTCCCGGGAATTTGCGGACATAATCCGTCGCACGGGATACGGCGAGTGCATTCTTATCCTTGGCCAGCTGCGTGACAACTGAGACTGATCCGGCCTTCTTGATATTGAATCTCGTATCCGGGATCTTAACGCTCTCCATTACCTTGGTAAGTTCCTGCCGTGACAGACCGAACTCACGCATCAGCGCCACTACGAGACATGTGTTATAGATATTGAATATACTGTCGTTCGAGATGTGATAGACACCGTCTTCTCCGTGATCTTTGATCTTTATGGTGCCCTTCTCAAAGTCGATGTCATGCCCCTCATAATCATATTCCGGAGACTTGAAATCACATCTGGAGCAGTGAGCCTTGCCGATATGGTGGTAACGTCTGTAATCGTATATCAGCTTGCTGCCGCAGATAGGACATATGCGCATATCATTAAGTAGATTCTCACATTCGATCACGTCCGTATCGAGCTTATCGATCCCGTAATACACGCGTGGATTATCGAGCGCGATCCTTCCGGATATGAGGTCATCGCCGTTAAGAACGAGCTTCGTCTCGGGCGGTATCGCCATGTCGAGGATGCCCGCGATATAGTCGGGGTGTCCGTTACGCATGATGGAATCCCTGAACAGATTCGTAACGCAGAGATACTGCGGCACAACATAAGGGAATATCTTCGGAGCAGATCTCTCGTCGATCTCGAGTACAGCCGTGTCATGCTTCGCCTTGCCTGTCAGCGTTGCAGCCTGCAGGAAACAAGTCGACAGACCCGTCGCGATATTGGAACCGTATCGGTTGCACAACACCTTCTTACCGTGCGCCTCGAAAGCATCGCATATCATGTTCGTGCAGGTCGTCTTGCCGTTCGTTCCCGTAACCGCAACGATCGTCTCCGGCTTGCCGATCCTCTCAAGGAAATCCGGGCACAGCTTGATTGCCAGTGACCCCGGGAAATCAGTAGCATTATGTCCCGTTATCTTAAGCACCGGGATCGACAGCTTAGCCGCCCACAGCGCGAAAATAAATCTTAAACCCATATTAATATGTCCTCCGCATCTATCTATTATATTACTCTTTATCCAAATCCCAAAAACCATTTTTGAGGGGCGTAATAAGGTGCGACAGTGTTATAATAGGTTAACATCGTAAAGGAAGGTAAATATATGGAACCTGCAAGGCGTATCGAAGAGATCGACGAGGAGATCAAAAGACTCTTTGAGGAGAGACTTGAGATGACACGCGAGGCCGACAACGGCCTCTCTGCAAGTGAGATATCCCTCAAATGCCGCAAATACGAGCGCGAGATGCTTGTCAATGCAGGAAGCTTTGACAGGATCCTCCTTGCCACGATGTTCAATCTGTCCAGGTCATATAGATTGACCAACTACGGTGGCAGTGATTCTGAACTTGTGAAGAGGATACAAAGAGCGATCGAAGAGACTCCGAAGACTTTTCCTTCCACGGCACTTGTTGCCTGTCAGGGCGTAGAAGGCGCTTACTCCCAGATTGCGACGGATAAGCTTTTCGCCGGGGCGGACATAAAGTTTTATAAGAGCTTCGAAGGGGTGTTCAAGGCAGTTGAAGACGGCATCGCCCAATACGGTGTCCTCCCCATCGAGAACAGCACATACGGCTCGGTCATTGCAGTATATGACCTGATGCGCGTTCACAAATTCAATATAGTGAGAAGTATAAGGCTCAAGATCAATCACCGTCTGATGGCAAAAAGCGGCGTGGCGCTGACAGATATCAGGGAAGTCTATTCACACGAGCAGGCTATCGGCCAGTGCAGTAATTTCCTTAAGGACAATCCGCAGATCAAGGTGACGGTCGTAGCCAACACCGCAATGGCCGCAAGGATGGTGGCAGATTCGGACCGCAGTGACATCGCGGCGATCTCATCCCCCGACTGCGCCGAGCTTTACGGGCTTAATATAATCAAGGATGACATAATGAACTCCGACCACAACTACACCAGGTTCATCTGTATCTCCAAGAACCTCGAGATATTCCCCGGAGCCTCCAAGATATCGATGATGATGGCTCTGGGACATACTCCCGGATCGCTGTCAGATACGCTGGTCAAGTTCTCTTCCCTCGGACTCAACCTGACCAAAATAGAATCGCGCCCCATTGCAGGACGCGACTTCGAATTCATGTTCTATCTTGATATTGACTGCTCCATCTACTCCGAGGATGTCCTGACGCTTATAGGCCATCTGGATAGAGAACCCGCGGAATTCACTTTCCTGGGCAGTTACCTGGAAGTATAGTTATTGCACTCATCCTCTGTCGGGCGTTACGTTGAGCATCTTGAAAGCAGCCGTGATGCCCTTGTTCTTAAGTTCGCCCGTCACTATAGGGGTGAGCCTGTTAGACAGGAGGATCAATGTCTTCGGATCGTGTGCATCCGGAAGGAAAGACGGATCATTCAGCTTGGCTGTAACTGTTCCGAGCACAGTTTCTCTTACAACGGCCTTATAATCCCTGCCTTCATAAGCGGAAGGATCATCGAGCTTGGCTCTTCCGTTAGACAGGATATTGAACTTGACCTGCGCACCCGATTTGGGGTCGGTCACGATGACAGGTTCTTCCGTCTTCGCCGTGAAGTTGAACGGAGCCGCCGGATCGGCCGGCTGTTCGGGATGCTGCTTCACGGGATTATTCTGCTCCTGCTTGGCCAGTTCACGCTCGCGGTAATTCTCCGCAGCCTCTGCCCCCCTCTTCATTGCCTCTTTGAGATTATCAAGAAAACCCATAATCCACCTCCTGATAATGATTAAATAATAAACAGTTTGATTATACTACGTCTGTCTTCAGATTTCCGCAGGACTCGGGATTCCCATCGAACTGCACAATGATTCCATTATCGCAGATCCCCTGTGTCCGTTATCCGTATCGATCACCGTAATGAACATGCAGCGGTCCCCGCTGATATAGATGCCTCCGTAAGTACCGGATCCGAGAGGATATCCCTGCCGCTGAGCCGCATCATCATTGATCGTGTATTTGTAAAGATAACTAATGACATCTTCTGTATCTTTCCTTCCGCTCTTAAGCGTCAGTTCCGTGCTGTTACGGTACTCCGACATCCCGCTCTCAAAATCCTTAACTGATGAATCGAACCAGTCAGCGACGACCTTCTCATCGTTAAGCTGATAGAAGAGAACGGCAATCGTAAATGAGCCTGTGTTAAGGTCGCCGGCCATGAGATATCCGAGTCCCGTCAGGTGGTTGAGGAAGTCATCATTTCCATCAGAACCGTCGCCGATTTCATTAATCATCTTCATGGCGTTGTCATGTCCGTCCATCCTTACGGCAAATCCTTTGGTATACTCATTTACCGTCTGTTGGTCCTTGCCGACAAGTTTATTGTATTCTGCAAGGAAATCAGCGTATTCACCAAAGATCTTTACCCCTGCGTCCCGGACGCCCTGCATGAACCCGTCAACGGAGAAAGACATACTGTCTTCTGCTGACGATGATGCAGATGATGCTGATGATGCAGACGTATCGGAAGTCAATGATGTCTCCGTCACATCTGAAGTCCCGGACATCTCCGATGAATAAGACGGATATGCGGGTATCTCAGTATCCGTAGTCCCCGCCGTTGTCTCACTTCCCCCGGTCTTCGAACACCCTGCCATAAGGGCGATCATCGATAAAGCCAAAGCTGCCGCTGCCTGTCTGATAAACCTTCTCATAATGCTTCCCCTTTCTTCTCCAGATATACAAAGATTATCTCTTCCGTCACTCCTTATCCCTGATCAACGCTTCCACCAGTTCCCTCTTCTCAAAAAGGACGCATCCTCCCCTATGATCATCATTCAGAAGGCCGCCGTCGACGAGCGTTCTGAACAGCCCGGACCCGATCGCATCCCTGAGTGATGTGTCACGCACATTAGTATCGGAGAACGGCGAGAACGGGCAGGGCTCGGCGCCGCCGTGCGAATTGATATGGAAAAAACCACGTCCGGCAGCTATACACCCGCCTGAGCTTTTCTCGTCGCCCGGGAAAGATATGAATACCATCTCAGGATGCTCCCGGCGAAGCCTTGCAAGCTCATCCGCGAAGAATTCCCTGTCATCATCATCGATCGCAAGTTCTTTGCTCTCCTCCGTAACGGGAACATATTCCACATAGATAACCGCCTTGCATCCGCGGCTGCTCAGAGATGATATGAATTCCTCTGACACAACGTCCCTGATATTCTCTGTCGTGACTGTCACGGAACACCCGTACAGAAGTCTCCTCTCTTTGAAGGCATCCATATTGGCAATAACCTTGTCATATATCCCTTCGCCGCGTCTGGCATCAGTGGATTCTCTTCCGCCCTCTATGCTCATGACGGGTATCAGATTCCTGCACTTGTCTAACAGTTCAAAGTAACGCTTGTTGATATATACTCCGTTCGTAAAGATCGGGAACATGATATCAGGGAACTCCCCGGCCTTCTCTATAACATCGCGCCGGATCATGGGCTCGCCGCCTGCCAGCAGTATGAAGCTGAATCCCAGATCATCAGCTTCCCTGAATATCCTTCCCCACTCCTCAGCCGTCAGCTGGTCGTGGGCTTCACAATCCTCAGTCGCATTGTTCTGCCTGGAGTAGCAGCCTGCGCAGTGAAGGTTGCACCGTGAAGTTATACTGGCAATAAGGAACGGAGGCACATGAAGACCTTCCTTCCCGTGTGCGGCACGCCTGTCAGATGCTTTCCTGCTCGCCTTGGCAAATCTCATCAGGAAAACGCTCTCCCGGGGATCTTTGAGCGTGGCTTTCATTGCGTCCTTGATAACGCGCTCCACACCTGATGTCATGTACTTCTGTATATCAAATTCAGCCATGTTCTTTATGCAGCATCCGCATATCCTTCATCAAGGTCGATCTTTGTATACTGTGCGTCTGATTTTGTCACATTATCAGGATATATCTTCGCGAAATCATTGCGCATCGATACGGGAGTATATCCCATCGCCGCGTACTCTGCGGATTTGGTCTCCCAATCCTGCGTTCCCCATTCTCTTATATTATCATCGGCAATGATCATGTAAGCCTTGGACGGATACGGGTTCCTGCTGTCGATAGCGTAATTCATCATGCTCGTGTCACTGCCGCTGTTGCCGAATGCGAGAACCGGACGCTGTCCGATCTCCCTCTCGATATAGATGGATTTGTTGGCGTTGAGATCCTTCTGGATAAATCCGCCTGTCAGAACGAGCTCGTCACCGTCAGTATATTTGAAATTCATGTTGGAAGGCTCATCCTCATATCCCCTGACCTTCACCTCGAAGTCAGTCCCGATCACGTGGTTAGGTGTAACATAATCCTTGATCGGGGAGTTTGCTATGATCGCACGCGTTGTGGTACGTTCGGTACCGCTGATAACATAGATCGTAAAACCGTTGTCGTAAAGATATTTTACAAGCTCAACCATCGGAAGATAGAAGCCGTCAATATATCTCATATTGTTGAAGCTGGATGTCTTCCTCTGACCGAATTCCACCGCGTAATTACTGAACTCCTGAACAGTCATGCCGGCATATGCTCTGGCAAAGTTCCTGGCAAGGTTCTCGTCGGCTTTGTAGCCGGGCTCGATCGCAGCAGCCACCTGCTTCAGCTCATCAGATACGCTGTCCGGATGATCCTTGAGACAGTATTCTATGAACATCATGGTGTCATAATATGTATAATAAGTCTCACATGTCAGTGTTCCGTCCATATCGAAGACGGCGATCCTGTCCTTCTCTGGAATGAAGTTCTCTTTGTCATCAGGATTCGTGACCTTGCCCACATACTCTCTTAATTCTTTTGCCACGGCGGAGTTCTCTGACCAATACTGTCCGAGCGGAGTATTATCCGCTGCGGGGATTCCCATTCCTTTTTTGTCGAATTGCGCGGCTATCGTTAATGATACAGCCATTACGCATGCTACAACGATCAGTAATGCTATTGTTCTGTTGCCTTTCATTTCCTGTCTCCCTTTATTAATTATGATTATCTTATTATATCAGAATCCTACACAGGCTCTGCACTCTGCATCCGGCACAAATTATAACGATTAAGTGTTGACAAGTCAATTATATTGTGTAAAATATAGTTGTATCAAATATTTCGAGAGGTGATGTGTATGGAATACGATTATCGCGAAGCCATGAAGCTGTCCAATCAGCTCTGTTTCCCTCTCTATGCGGCATCCAGGAATATAATCAACCTCTACACGCACCACCTCAAGGAATTTGGTATCACGTATACACAGTACATCGTCTTCCTTGTTCTCTGGGAACAGGACGGCATAACGGTCGGCGATATCTGCGGGAGACTGATGCTTGACAACGGAACGCTCTCCCCACTGCTCAAGAAGATGCAGCAGGCAGGCTATATCACAAGACAGAGGGATGCATCGGACGACCGTGTCGTGTTGATCTCGCTTACAGAGGAAGGGCGGTCAATGCAGGAGAAGCTGAGAGACATACCCGCCACGATCGCAGGATGCGTATCACTTCCGCCGGACAAAGCAAAGAACCTCTACGAATTACTTTATGAGTTACTAAATAATCAGAATACAAAGTCATACGACAGGAAAGGAGACTTAGTATGAAGACAGTTTACGATTTCACGGTAAAGGACCGCAAAGGCAACGAAGTATCACTCGCTGATTATCAGGGCAAAGTCCTTCTGATAGTCAACACAGCAACAGGTTGCGGCTTTACTCCCCACTACGATCCTCTTGAGGCAATGTATAAGGAGATGAGATCAGAGGGCTTTGAGATCCTCGACTTCCCATGCAACCAGTTCGCAGGACAGGCTCCGGGAGATGCTGACGAGATACACGAGTTCTGCACAGTTAAGTTCGGAACAGAGTTCCCCCAGTTCGCCAAGATCGACGTGAACGGCGACAGCGCTGACCCTCTGTTTGTATATCTCGCAACGGAGAAGCCTTTCGAGGGGTTCGGTAAGGGGCTGAAGGTTAAGGCTCTGGAGAAATTCACCAACATGAACAACAAGAAATTCGGCGATAAGGCATATATCAAGTGGAACTTCACCAA
>DFIB01000091.1 GCA_002371375.1 Mageeibacillus sp. UBA3708
CTTATCTGGAATCCGTCAACATCGGCATCGGTACAGATGATGATCTTATTCCATCTGAGATTATCGATATTGAAAGCACTTATGTCCTTATTGTGCCTGTCGTTGATCTCAACCCCGCATCCCAGGACTTTGAGAAGATCGGTTATGATCTCACTCTTGAATATGGTCGCATAGTCTGCCTTAAGGCAGTTCAATATCTTACCTCTGACCGGCATGACCGCCTGAAATTCAGCGTCTCTTCCCATCTTGACAGAACCCAAAGCCGAATCACCCTCAACTATGTAAAGCTCTCTGAGGTTGGCATCCCTGCTCCTGCAGTCAACAAACTTCTTGATCCTGTTGTTGATATCGATCGTGCCCATCAGCTTCTTCTTGATGTTGACCCTTGTCTTCTCGGCATTCTCTCTGGAGCGCTTATTGACAAGGATCTGATCGACCACCTTATCCGCCGCCTGCTTATTCTCAATGAACCATATCTCAAGATTATTCCTGATCAGAGATGTCATGTAATCCTGGATAAACTTATTATTGATCGCCTTCTTGGTCTGATTGGCATAGGAAGTCTGTGTTGAGAATGTATTCGTGATAACTATAAGAGAATCGGCTATATCCTGGAAGGTGATCTTAGCTTCATTGGCCTTATACTTGTCACGGGCTTTGATCTGCTTGTCGATCTCACTGAGGAAAGCCGAGCGCACTGCCTTATCCGGAGAACCTCCGTGCTCAAGGAAACTGGAGTTGTGATAATACTCCATTACATTGATCTCATTATTGAAACAGAATGCAACTTCCGCCTTGACCTTGTATTCATCCCTGTCATCCGAATCTCTGCCTTTGCCTTCACCTATAAAGAAATATGACTCCGTAATCCCTCTCATATCGGACAGTTCGTCACAATAGCCCTTGATTCCCTCACTGTAAAGATAATGGAATTCCTCACCGGAATACTCATCCTTCAGAATGAATTCTATACCGCTGTTGACAACAGACTGGCGCTTGATGATCTCCTTGAAATTATCAAGAGGTATAAAAGTCTCTGTAAAGACCTCGGAATCAGGCTTCCAGCGCTGTATCGTACCTGTCCTCTTGAACCTGTATGGTTCCTTCATGAGTTCCGTGACAGGTTCACCCTTACGGAATGACATGGTGTACTTGGTGTGGTCACGCATAACGGTAACATCAAAGTACTCTGATGCATACTGCGTGGCACAGGCACCCAAACCGTTAAGGCCCAGTGAATACTCGTAATCGCCTGCACTGTTGTTAAGATACTTGCCGCCGGCATAAAGCTCACAATATACAAGCTCCCAGTTGTATCTGTTCTCTTTTGTATTGAAATCAAGCGGAATGCCTCTTCCGAAGTCCTCCACTTCGATCGAACCATCCTTGAACCTGGTGATTATTATCTGATTGCCGTAGCCCTCGCGAGCCTCATCTATGGAGTTCGACAGGATCTCAAAGAATGAATGGATACATCCTTCAAGATTATCAGAACCAAAAATAACCGCAGGGCGCTTCCTTACACGATCAGCACCCTTGAGCATAGATATACTCTCATTACCGTAGGCTTTTTTACCTGCCATGAGTCAATAGTCCCCCGTAAGATATACAAATCTAAAAGTAATTATAACATAACCTTCCCAAAGTAAAGGTCCGTAGAATAGGACAGAAGAAGTGGTATCCGTCAGAATTTGATCGCTTTGGTCAATGGTTTGTTGTTGCCGCCAATGCTTACGGAAGCCCATGCCGACTGACCGCCGGAATATGTGGCCGCAGTAAGATTCGAACAACCGTCGAAGGCGGAATTACCTATACTTGTCACTCCGGAACCGATACTGATAGAAGTAAGACCTGTGCATCCCATGAAAGCGAAGTCTCCGATATTGATGACTGAATCGGGAATGCTGACGGCGTTAAGAGATGTACATCCGTTAAATGCTGCATATCCGATCGTTGTTACCGAATCCGGAATAACGATCTCGGTTAATGATGTGCACTGATTGAAAGTGTAGTTATCAATAGTCTCGAGAGTTGAAGGAAGCGTTACCGAAGTCAGCTTGCTACATCCGCCGAAAGCATTGTTCCCCAGTGTCAGAACTGCATCAGGGATCGTAACAGAAGTAACCGAAGTAAGAGCAAATGCACCTTCACCTATCTCAGCAACCCCTTCAGGGATCTCAATAGAACCGATTGACCGGCAGCCCCAGAACAGATTGGAAGGGATCCTGGTAATTCCCGCCGGAATCTTGGATGAGGTAAGTGCCGGACACTCTGCAAAGGCACTTGTTCCTATTGCACCCACGCTGTCGGGCATTTCGGCATAAACAAGAGAATTGCATCTGTAGAAAGCAAAATTGCCGATGACGATCAAGCCCTCCGGAATCGTTACGGACGTAAGGTGATTACAGCCTTCGAATGCGCCTGCCCCGATCTTATGCACAGACTGCGCCAGAGTATACTCAGTGCGTGTATCTGCAGGGCAGAATCTTATTATCTCTGTACCGGTACCATCCAAAAGTATTCCGTCATCGACCTTGAAGGAAGTGTTCGTCTCATCAACCGTAAACCCTGCCAGTGAAGGACAATCGATAAAAGCTATGGAATCGATCATCTGAAGTTGACCGCTTAAGCTGATATTCTGGAGATTCTTAGATGATTCAAAGGCCTGAGGTCCGATAGATACAACGCTGTCAGGCACGGTGTAAGAAGTATCGGGTTTACCTGAAGCATAAGCTATAAGCAAAGTCTGATCCTTCGTATAGAGATCCCCGTTCAAGGAAGAAAAATAGGCATTGCCTTCAGCTACTGCGATCTCGGCAAGAGAAGATGATCTGTTGAAAGCACCCCTGCCGATAGACGCAACAGTGGACGGGATAGTTACCTTGGTAAGGGCGGTCATTCCCGCTGTAAAGTTCTCGGGGATGTCCGTAACACCTTCATTAATTACGACTTCTTTGATCGAATCAGGCGATGGCCTGCCGATACCGAACGTCTGGGCATATTCACCTGCAGTGCTGCCGTTACCGGATATCGTCAGAACCCCTTTGCTGTCAAGCGTCCATGTGCACTGACCATAATTACCCTTGAAGCCCTGGGCTCTTATGTAGAAATATGCACCCGTCAAAGCGGCTGCGACTACCAGCACCATGACTAAACAGATAACGAATGCCTTCTTGCCGCTCTTGTGCTTAGCCTTCTTAACTCTCTTAACATCTATCGGCCTTCCCTGAGCAGATGCACTGCCCTTAACGGGTGCCTTGCCCTTCTGCACAGCAGGACGTCTCTGAGGGGTAGGGCGTCTGACTTCTCCTGAAGCGTTCTTCAACGGTCCGTCCGGCGCGCGCCTTACCTGCGGCCTTTGTTCGCGGACAATATGCTCTTCCTTATCAGCCTCAGAGCGGGCCTTACGAACAACAAAAGGATTATCTTCCTCATCGTCGTCATCGTCATCTTCAGCCCTGTCAAGAGACTCAAGAACTTTTGCATTATCTGTCTGGACAACATTAAATTTAAATTGTCCCGGGATCACTTCCGTCTTTTCTGCAGGTTCTTTACGCGTATCAACATCAGACTTGTTATCAGGAAGCTTAACAAACAAGGAAGCGGTGTCTTCGCTCTTGATCACTTCGTTGCCCGGCCTTCTGTCTTTGTCGCTTATCTCATTATCTATAATTTCCACCTTATCAAGCGGAATCCTCTTATGTTCATGTCCCTGATCAAATTCAGGGATCCTGTTACCTGATTTCTTCATAAAATACCTCTATCATATTACTGCAACTGCCTTATTCACTTAAGCAATTCCCCTTTATCCTTGATATTATAACGCAATATGCGTTCGTATTTGGGAACAGTCGCATTCAAATTCTCAATTATTTTATCCCAATTCTTGTCTTTGTCCAACTTATTTACGTAAATATCGCATGTCAGATACTCGTTCTGTATGTACACCTTGACGTGAACTATACTGTCGTCAAGGCCTTTTACACGGTCTGATATCAATGAGGAGGATATATTTTCGCCATTAATGAGGGTCAGGCGCGTGTCTTTGCGGCCACGCACATAGACATGATTATTAACAATTTTACCAATATCGCCTGTCAGGAAGTAACCGTCATCGGAGAAGCTTCTGCGTGTTGCCTCTTCATCTTTATAATAACCCTTGAAAACGTTATCTCCCTTGATCGCCAGTTCTCCCCAGCCTTCTTCGTCCGGATCCTTTACGCAGGCATCAACATCCTCAAACAGGGTGCCGGCACTGTCAAGCACCTCATCTCCCGGGTAATCAATAGAGAATCCCGACGAGGTCTCGGACAGGGCATATGCATTCATCAGATAGAAGCCTTCCGCCATATACTGATCCCTTATCTCGGGAGAAAGCCTCGCTCCGCCGCAGAAAGTATACCTCATCCTTCCTCCGAGGATCTGCTTCAGGCTTATCCCCATGGCTTTGGCGCCCTCATAAAATTTCATATATACAAGCGGTACGGCAGAGAACACAGTAGGCCTTACCGTCATGATCTCCTGTGGCATCTTAGACGTATCGCTGGCCAGATATATCTCATAACCGTAAACCAGCGAATAGATGAAGTTATAGATTGATCCGTAAGTGTGATTAAGCGGCAGAAAAAGATAACATATGTCTTCAGGCAGGATCCGGACCCTTCTGCCCAGGCTTTTATAACCGGAGAATACATTGTTGACCGACAGCATCACGGCCTTCGGGAACGATGTTGTTCCGCTTGTAAAAACTATCTTTGCGGGATCATCGCCGTCCTGCGGCTCGAGCGAGACATCAACGGCCTTTGCCCTGCCTTCCTCAAGACACTTATCCCACCGGTCCTCGATGCAGATAAATTCGGTTCCCGGGAATTCACCCTTAACAGAATTGACCTTATCTTCAAGCGCCTTACCGTAAAAAAGGCAGACAATATCGCACTTATCAATAGCGTAACGAAGATTATCTGACGTCCACTCCTTCGACAGACCGACACTTCTTCCCACAAAATTCATTACGGCAATATCAAATATACACCAAGCCACATTATTGGGACTA